>JAXDWR010000001.1:0-12540 GCA_034088265.1 Collinsella sp.
TATTATTCCAAGGCAGGAGCAGAGCGACGGCCTTTGCCTGCATCACCGCCGGAACAGGAGCCGCCGCGCTCACCCCCGTCCCCTATGGAATCGTTTTGGACATGGCCGGATTTCGCGTCGCGTTCCTCATCTCCGC
This sequence comes from Collinsella sp., assembly GCA_034088265.1. GTDB lineage: Bacteria > Actinomycetota > Coriobacteriia > Coriobacteriales > Coriobacteriaceae > Collinsella. The sequence continues at coordinate 137 of JAXDWR010000001.1, forward strand.
ATCATTTTTCGCCCTGCTCCTTGTCCTCTCTCGCACGATCCCGGACGTCAAAGGGGTAGAAACCCTTCGCTTTGACACGATCGGCTTCCTCCTGTCATCGGGAGGACTGTTTTTCGTCCTCATGGGAGTCGCGCTCATTCCCACGCACGGGCTCCTCCTGGCATCGCGGACAGCATCCCTTTCATTCTGGGGCATATCTCCGTGCGCGCCCCTTTTATCAATAGGGTCCGGGATGCTGTTCGCATTCATCCACCACGAGAAGATGAGGGAGGCGCAAGGAGCCCCCGCGCTCATGCCGTCGGTATTCTTCTCCAGCGCGGCCGCGCGGCATGCGCTCGTCGCCGTGGCCTTCCCGTTCTTCCTGTCGGGATCCATGAACATCGCTGTCATCCCCTTCATGCAAATGGTCGCAAACGCAACAGCCATAGAATCGGGTCTGCTGCTTGCATGTGCAGGTATGCCCATGATCGCGCTCGCCGTAGGCATACCCCGATTCGCTCCCAAGGCTCCCGCGAAAGCAGTCATACGCATCGGATACGTCACAGGGGCTGCAGGCATGGCCGTCATCGCTTGGGCGATGGCGCGACCCGACCCCCTCATGTTGACATGCATTGGAATGCTCGTCGCGGGGGCTGGAATGGGCACCGTCAACTCCCAAGCCAACAACGCCATGGCAACCGCCGTCGGGGAGAAAAATGCACCGCAATCAGGAGGAATACAGGGAACTGCACGAGATATCGCCCATTCGCTCTCAACGGCCCTCGTGGGGGCGATGCTGTCTTTCTTTCTTGCTCATTCCTTCGGAATCGCTATTCAGCCAGCCATCGCGATCGACTCAACGAGTCGGCTCGACATCTCAAGCGAAGAGCTGACCCTGATGGATGATGAATCATTTTTAGGGATGCTGGACACGATAGAGCTTGATGGAGAGGCAGAACGAACCGTGCTCAAGGCCTATCAGGATGCGCGCACGCATGCAAGCCAGCTTGTTCTCATGGCGCTCAGCGCTGGCACGATTTGCCTCATCCTTTTCACGAGCGGGCTCCCAAGCGCCCCTTTGAAACTGCCGAGATGAAACATGCCTCAATGAGAAGCAGCTATGAGGCGGGAAACCGAAGCGCCCGTGAACAACGGGAGCAGGCGCGGGCCATGCGCCCGCATCCTCGGCGTTACGTTGATAGAATATGGCATGTTCCACTTGCAAGATATGCCGCATATCAAATGAGAAGGCCGCCCCATGACCACCCTCTTCATAGACGCAGACGCCTGCCCCGTCACTCGCGAGGCCCTCGCTTGCGCCCGAGCGGCGCGCATACCCGTCATCATCGCAGGCAACTCGACGCAGAATCTCGAGCGGCGCATACGAAGTGGCGACCCACACGATGCCGAGAGTGCACGGGGTAGAGACGATCGACACCCGGGTTTCTGGGTCGAGACCTTGGATGTGTCCACCGGAGCGGACAGCGCGGACTTCGCCATCGTCGAGAGGCTCGAGCCCGGCGATGTGGTGGTGACGCAAGATATCGGCCTCGCGAGCATGGTCCTGGGTCGAGGGGCCCTCGCCATGGGCGTGCGCGGCCACGCCTACCACAAAGCGACGATCGACATGCAGCTCCTCATTCGCCACGAAGAGCGGAAGGTCCGCCGCGCCGGAGGCCGCACGCAAGGACCCGCGGCCTTCACCGAGGACGATCGCGAGCGCTTCAAACGCAACCTCGCCCGCATGATCGACGAGGCCCTGAGACTGGATTCCTAGATGAGAGTCGGCGAGAGGCGACACCGGAGAAACAGGGCCCGCTTAGAGCCCGAACGCCCCCAAGAGCAACCCCCACACCACCGCGACCGCGAACAAGAAGAGGATGATCACAGCGTTCTCGCGAGGGCGGCGATTGGTTCGGAACAGAACCAGATATCCCACGCCCGCGGAGACGAGCAGACCCGCTATCAGGGGTCCAAAGCCCAAGACGCCCTCGAGATAGAGCTGGGTGATGACCACGCTCGCCGAGCAGTTGGGCACCAAACCGACAAGCGCGGAGGCGACGATGGCGAGCCCCTGGTTCCCTGCAAGGAAGCCGGAAAGCGCGTCCTCTCCAACCGCCTCGAGCAGTGCGACCAAGACGAGCGTGACGAGGAAGATGAAGGCGCTCACCTGGATCGTATGGGACGCGGCACTGCGAACGAGCGAGACGAGCACCCCGCCCTCATGGGCATGAGAATGCCCGCAATGGCACGTATCTGAGGCCGACGCATGATCGTGATGGTCATGTGAGCCATGGTCATGCGACTCGGCGCATCCGCAATGATCCTGCTCGCAAAGGCGATGGATGTGCGACGCGCCCGTCCCCGCCTCGGCCATCTGGTCGATCATGTCAGTGTCGACGGAGACGGACGCCCCTGACTTAACGCCCGGCACCATGCGTCGCAGCACGGCATGGGCCCGCTCGTCATCGCGCAGGGCGCGGACGACGACGTCGACCAAGATGCCGGTGACGAGCGCCACCGCAGCCTTGATCCCCAGGATCTTCCCGATTTCCGCCAGGTCGATCCTCTCGGCCACAAGCAATGGGAGCATCTCGTCGGATGTCGAGAGGAACACCGCCACGAGCGTGCCCAGCGTCACCACGCGGCCCGCGTAGAGCGTCGCCGCCATCGCGGAGAAGCCGCACTGCGGCACCATGCCGAGGATGGATCCTGCAATGGGTCCGGCCGAGCCCGCGCGGCGGACCACGGAGTCCACCCGTGCGCCCGCAGCACGCTCGAGAGCCTCGAGTGCGAGGTAGGTCACGAAGAGGAAGGGGACGAGGGGGAGCGTGTCCTCGAAGGCATGCTCGACGGTATGTGTCAAAAGATCCACGGCAGGCATCTCCTCACCGGTCATCGGTAAACAGGGCGGTCCCGGAAAAGGCCGAAACGGGTATGATGGTTTCCCGTCGAGGGCGCGATCCGATCAGCGCACCCTCAAGATAGGTTAGTATACTCATAGGAGTTGCCCACAGGTAACTATTTCACGCATATCCCGGTCAATCAATTCGAAAGGCACACACCATGAACGCCCAGCAGGCTCTCGAATACTCCATGCAGCCCTTCATACCCATGTTCATCTATGGCGACTACGACGCCATGGAATCCGAGCGCCAGCGCGGCGAGGAGGCCCTCAAGGCGCTCGTCGACGAATGGCGCGCGAACGAGGACCCCGGATTCGGGTTCGACGTGATCCTGGATCTGGCGGACCGCAACCGCGAGCTATGCGATCAGATCGGCGAGGCGCGTCTGCGCAACCTCTCGAGCCCGCTGCTGGCACGCAACCTCTCCGACGCCGATCTCTGCGCCGGCATCGGCAAGATGCAGGGCCGCGCGGCGTCGGCCGTCATGCGCGAGGTCCGTGGCGATCGCGACGCCTACTCCGTCGCCTACGTGCGCAAACCCATCAAGGGAACGGTTCTTGGAATCGACATCGAGACGACCGGCCGCGCTCCCGAGCGCGGCTACATCATCAACGTGGGCTGGGAGCTCATGGAGCTCAAGAGCGACTCCGAGCCCCATGACCCGCAGGCGTTCTATTGCGGGATCCCCGACATGTATCGCGAGACGGGCGTCCCCCTGGCCGACATCCATCACATCACATGGGAGACCCTGAACGGCAAGACGCCCTTCCGCCAGGACGCCAAGCTCCAAAAGGAGCTTCTCAAGCTCATGAAGAAGCACCCCATCATGGCCCACAACGCAGCGTTCGAGGACTCGTGGTTCACCCTGCATCTCCCCGGCTACGCCGAGGCGAGGCGCGCGGGCAAGATCGTGGTCATCGACAGCCGACACATCTGCCGGTCCATCGATGGCGAGGTGAGGACGCTTCCCCGCGAGAGCGCCCCGGCGAGCCTCCAGAACTGGGCGCGCCGCCGCGGCACCCTCGCCGCCGACGAGAACGAGCTGCACCTGGGTCTCGACGACACCGATCTCATGCTGCGCACCGTCCAGGCCGAGATGAACCTCAAGGGCATGTTCAAGGAGTAGGGTGCTGGAGCAGGGCGATCGTGATCGGGCGCTCGGCCCAGGCCGACTGACTTCGATCGCCCATCGATCCTCTCTGAAAGCGACCCACGCCATCATACGGAGCTCGATTCGCCTCGCACGTCCCAAGAGGGCCTCCACGACCGTTCCACTCCGCGCTCTCGATCCTCGCTCCGCACGCCATCGCCTTGAATGAACAAGAGATTGGGCAGCGCCAGCGCCCTTTTCGAACTACGATTGCCCCAAAGGCGCACCGTAGGCCCCAGGGATCCTCTTAAGGCACCTCGCTGGAAGGAGCGGCAATGGTCATTTCAGAACAAATCAAGCAGGGGCGAAAAAGACTCGGAATGTCACAATCAGAGCTTGCAGATGCGATCTGGGTTTCGAGGAACACGATTGGCAATTGGGAAAACGATATAACCATGCCGGATGTCCAAAGCCTCGTTCTCATGAGCGCCCTTTTCGGCGTATCCATTGACGAGCTCGTCAAAGGCGATAGCCGGATCATGGCGCAGGCACTTGCACGTGATAAAAAACATCTTCTGATCGCTGAAACCGCTTCCCCCGGCACCGATAGGGCGGAGGCGAGCGATCTGAGCCTGTTCAACCTCAGGACCATAGGATCGCAGGTCTACGGAAAGTTCGAAAACACCGATATCGCGGGCGCGGAGGGCCTGGCGTATCGCTTGGTCCGAGCGGCCTCGTTCATGAGCCGCAGCCTTTACTCCATCGTAGACGCGCATGGGAGGCGGGTTGGGAGCATCTCGCGCAAACACGCCCTGCACCACCCCGTGTATCAGGTTCGCATGGCGGGTTTCAATCGCGTTCAGATACGGCGCGAGATACGACTGGACAACGGATATCGGGACGTCATCCGCTTCGATGGCGAGGACGTGCAGATCGACGGGGACTTGCTAGGGGACGAATTCGCGATCCTGCGCCATGGGCATGTGATTGCACGCGTCCATGCGCACCCGGCGCTCAATCGCATCGCCTATGGCGTCGAGCTGCCCGACGACAGATCATCACCGCTCGCAATGGGCATCGTGCTCGTCATCATGATGCTGCGCAGCTACGACTGCGTCTGGGTGCGCGGCGTGGGGAGGAGCGGAGGGGTCGAGCGCTGAGCCCCGATTCCAGCGCCGCCTCCCGCACGCGCGCGCACCTTATTTCCGGCGCAGCTTGACCGCCGTACCCGATGCCACGGTCATGATCATGCCCTCGAAAGTCTCATAGCCAAGCGAGGCGCCGACCACCGCGTCGGCGCCCTTGGCCGCCGCGCGCTGCTCGAGCTCGGACACGACCTCGACCCTGGCCCTCTGCATCTCCTCCTCGTATCCCGCCGAGCGTCCGCCGATGATGTTGCGCAGACCCGCCCCGATGTCCCGGAACATGTTGATGCCCATGACGGCCTCTCCGGCGACGATGCCCAGGTACTCCTCGATCTCGTATCCCTCGATTGAGTTGGTGGTCGTGACGATCATGGGGCTCTCCTTTCAATCGTTCCCAGATCTCCCGGCTTATACCCTGTCGCCGGATAGGATGGGATCACATGCGCCGACGTCTGCCCAACGCAGGGAAAGGCCCGGCGAACGGGGTTGATTGATGAATGGGGCTCCTCCGCCTCGGCTGACCACGGCACCCGCCGGATGCCGACACGTCTCCTCCATCGTCATCCTTGACATATGAATATACGCTCATATAATCAGAGATATATTATATGAATGTCTGTTCATATGAGAGGTGAATCCATGTCAGATCGCATCCATCCGCCCACCTCCGAGCCCGATCCCGTCGATGGGCAGCCGGGCGGGGCGCCCGAGGGGCCGACGACGAACTCCTGCACTCCGGAGGACCTCCCCGACGAGGAACTCCTCTACGACCTCGCCGACCTCTTCAAGGTCTTCAGCGACACCACGCGCATCAAGATCCTCTACGCCCTCATGGGCCGAGAACTCGCCGTGGGAGACATCGCCGAGGCGACCTGTGCCTCGCAATCCGCCGTCTCGCATCAGTTGAGGACGCTCAAGCAGTCCCACCTCGTCAAGTTCCGCCGCGACGGGAGGAGCATCCTCTACTCCCTCGCCGACGACCATGTCTACACCATGCTCAACCAGGGCATGAGCCACATCTGCGAATGAGGGGCCCAAGGACGGCCTCATGAAAGGAGATCCCATGCGAAAGGTGTTCAAACTCGATTCCATCGACTGCGCCAACTGCGCCCGCAAACTCCAGGAAGCCATCGCCTCGATTCCCGAGGTGACGGCGGCGAAGGTCAATTTCATGACCCAGAAGCTGACCCTCGAGGCGCCCGACGAGGCTTTTGGCGAGGCGGAGCGGAAGGCGATCGACCTCATCGCCCAGATCGAACCCGATTGCGAGGTCATCCGCTGACGCCGTGCCAAGCGGATGACGGGAAACGGACCCCCATGAACAAGAAGCAGAAGCGCATGCTCAAGCGCATAGTCATATCCCTCGCCCTCTTCCTCGCCATCATGGCGGCAGACGAGCTCGGCGCGCTCGAGGCGCTCTTCGGCGCCGACGGGGCGCTCTGGGCGAGCTTCATCCTCTACCTCGTCCCCTACCTGGTGGCGGGACACGACGTCATGGCAAGGGCCTGGCGCAACATCCGCCGCGGGGACCCCTTCGATGAGAACTTCCTCATGACCGTGGCCACCCTCGGCGCCTTCGCGATGGTCGCGTTCCCCCATGCGAACCCCCACATGGCCGAAGGGGCCGCGGTGATGCTCTTCTATCAGGTCGGCGAGCTGTTCCAGAGCTATGCCGTGGGCAAGAGCCGGAAATCGATCGCCGAGATGATGGACATCGCCCCTGATTTCGCCAACCTGGAACGCGACGGCGAGCTATCCATCGTCGATCCCGACGAGGTCGGGGTGGGAGAGGTGATCGTCGTCAAGCCGGGCGAGCGCATCCCCATCGACGGCATCGTCGTCGATGGCTCCTCCCAACTCGACACCGCGGCCCTCACCGGAGAATCCATGCCCACGGTCGTGGCGCCGGGCGACACGGCGGTGTCCGGATGCATCAACATGCGCGGCGTCCTGCGCATACGGACCACCAAGCCCTTCGGGGAATCCACCGTCAGCCGGATCCTCGAGCTCGTCGAGAACGCGAGCGAGAAGAAAGCGCGCACCGAGAACCTCATCACGCGCTTCGCCCGCGTGTACACGCCGGCAGTCACCTTGGCGGCCCTCGCGCTCGCGGTGATCCCGCCGGTTCTCGGCTTGGGCTCCTGGGGGGACTGGATCTTGCGCGGTCTTACGTTCCTGGTGGTCAGCTGCCCTTGCGCCCTGGTCATCAGCGTGCCGCTCAGCTTCTTCGGGGGCATCGGGGGTGCGAGCCGCCTGGGCATCCTCGTCAAAGGGTCGAGCCACCTCGAGGCGCTCTCCAAGGTGGACGCCGTGGTCTTCGACAAGACCGGCACCCTCACCTCGGGATCGTTCTCCGTCACCGCGGTGCATCCCAGCGAGGGCATGGGAGCCGGCGAGGTGCTCGAGATCGCGGCCCTCGCCGAAGCGTACTCCGATCATCCGGTCGCCACATCGGTGAAAGCCGCCTTCGATGGACGGATCGACCGCTCACGGGTGCACGATGCCGAGGAGGAGCCGGGAAGGGGCGTCACCGCCACCGTCGATGGACACGCGGTCCTCGTGGGCAACGCCGAGCTGCTGTCCTCCCATGGGATCGATGCGAGCCCATGCGCCGATAGCGGCACCGTGCTCCACGTCGCCGTTTCAGGACGGGAGGTCGGCATCATCGTCATCGCCGACCGCATCAAAGAGGATGCGCGAGCCTCCATCCAAGAGCTTCATGGGCTCGGTGTCAAACGTTGCATCATGCTCACGGGGGACCGGGAGGACGTGGCGCGCTCCGTCGCGAGAAGCCTGGGGATGGACGGATACCACGCCCAGCTGCTCCCCGTCGACAAGGTGGAGCGCGTCGAGGAGCTCCTTAAGACCCGCCAAGAGGCGGGAAGGCTCGCGTTCGTGGGCGATGGGATCAACGACGCGCCCGTCCTCATGCGCGCCGACATAGGCATCGCCATGGGCGCGTTCGCCTCGGATGCGGCGATCGAGGCGGCGGACATCGTCTTGATGAACGACAAGCCGAGCGACGTCCCGCGTGCCGTGCGCCTCGCGAGGAAGACGATGCGGATCGTCTGGCAGAACATCATCTTCGCGATAGGCGTCAAGATGGCTATCCTCGCCCTCGCCGCCGCCGGTGTCGCCAGCATGTGGCTCGCGGTCTTCGGCGACGTGGGTGTGGCCGTGATCGCGATCCTCAACGCCATGCGGGCCATGAACACGAAAGGGGTCTGACCCCGTGGCGCGACCGTGCCGCGATGGCAGACCCCCGATGAGTCGGATGCTCTCGCCCGATCCCTAGTCCAGGACCTCGACGAGCTCGATGTCGAAATTGAGGTCGCACCCCGCGAGCTCATGATTGGCGTCGAGCTTGACCCCCTCCGGGGAGACCTCGACGACGAGCACCGGGACGGGCATCCCGCTGGGCCCCTGGAGGAACAGCTTGTTGCCGACCTCGATCTGATCCATGTTGGGCACCTGGTCGGCAGGGAAGAACAGGATCATGTCATCGCTGCGCTCGCCATAGGCCTCGGCGGCGGGGATGTGGACCGTCTTCTTCTCCCCGACCTCCATGTCGAGCACCGCGGCGTCGAAGCCCTTGATCATCTGGCCTGCGCCCGCCACGAACTCGATGGGCTCACCGCGATCGTAGCTGCTGTCGAACTGCGTGCCGTCATCGAGCGTCCCGCGGTAGTGGGCGCGGACCTTCTTGCCCTGGTTGGACATGCGAACCTCTTTCAATCGAAATAGCCTGGAGCCGGGCTGCGCCGGCATCGGTGAACAACTATACCCCACGGGCCCGGAAAGCACCGCGCAAGGCCCCATCCCCACGCGGCGTCCACCAGGCGGGAGGGCCCTAGATGATCGCTGGGGCCCAGATCGCCACAAGGCGCTATCCTAGAAGGTCCGCGGAATGACGGCTGACCACGGCGAGGGGAAAGTCGGGGAAGGGGGATTCGATGGCCAAGGCCGATCTCATTTTCGACATCCGTGCCGGGGACATCGATATACCCGTCGCCGTCACGCGCAAGCCGGTGAGGAACCTCAACCTGCGGGTGAGGCCCGACGGCAGCGTGGCGCTCAGCATACCCTTGCACACCAAGACCGAGGTCGCGAGGGCCTTTCTTGAGCGCAAGGCTCCGTGGATCGCCTCGCATGTCGAACGGAGGATGCGCACAGCCAACGGCCCCATCGATGGGGATCCCAGCGGAGCCGACGTCCCCCTTTGGGGCAGGCTCGAGGACCCGCGCGCGATCTTGCAGGGCCTTCCCAGAATCGATGGGGATGTGGGTCGGAAGGACGCTCTGGAGAGGCTGTACCTGCGCGAGACGAAGCGGGCGCTCCCACCCATCGTCATACGCCTTGAGGAGCGCATAGGAGTGAGCGCGAGCGCATGGACGGTCAGGCACATGAGGAGCCGTTGGGGATCCTGCACGGTCCATGCGCGATCGATCCGCATCAATGCCCAGCTCGCGGCATATCCCCCCGAGTGCCTTGAGTTCGTCGTCGCCCACGAGCTCATCCATCTCATCGAGCCCAACCATGGGCCCCGATTCCATGAGCTCCTCGATGCCCACTGCCCCGACAACCGATCGCTCGCAGCGCTACTCAAGCGACCCGCCATCGAGGTCGCCCGCACGAATGGGCATCGGGCTCCAAACGCGCGCTGAGCCTCCTATCGCAGGCGCTCGATCTCGACGCCGACCGCGCGCAGCGGGAGCCCGACGGGGGCCCAGGGCTTCTCGATGCGGATCCTGATGCCAAGCATGGCCGGATGGCGATCGAGCAGATGGGCCGAGAGCGCGGTGGCGGCGCGCTCGAGGAGCTTGAAGGTGTTGTTGGTGAGAAACGCCTGGATATCGTGGCAGACCGCCCCATAGTCGATCGAGCAGGACAGGTCGTCGGACTCCCCCGCGCGGCGCAAGTCGCAATAGATCGTAGCCGATACGATGAACTTCTGCCCGAGCTTGTTCTCCTCGGGATAGACCCCATGGTGCGCGAAGACCTCGAGGCCATCGATGAGGACCTTGTCGGCGAGTGCGGCCCCATCCGTCTCCACCGGGCGAATCGCGGCCGACCTCACGGGGAGACCCGTCCCCTCGCGTCGAACCAGGGCCCCGCGCTCGTCCCCGTTCCCCTCATCCAAGCGCCTATCTTCCAGCATCGTGTCCTCCTTACCAGGAAAGCGTCAGGTTCTTCTTCTCGTCGGGCCATTTGCATGCGCTGCGGGATGGACAGGCGAAGCATGCCCGAGAGGCCTTGTCGGCGAAACGCAGCACGCGTGCGAGCTCGCCTTGCGCTTGTCCTCCCCCGCGATGGGCGGCCACCGCGCCCAAGATCGCCTCGACCTCGGTCTCGGTGAACCGCGCCTCGACAGGAAGGGAGCCGAGGATACGGCGCGCCACCCGCGCCCCCGCCTCATCATGGGGCTCGCCCGATGTGTATTCCTCGGCCCGACCGACATCGTGCAGCAAGGCGGCCGCATAGACGAGCTCGCGGTCAAGACCCAACCCCTCTTCGAGGTTGCGTGCCCATGCGATCCGTGCCACATCCAGCAGATGCGGGAGCCCGTGTCGACAAAACGGGCGATCGCGCTCCGCGTGCTCGATGGCCGTGATGGATTGGAGGAACAGCCGATGGGAGACGATCGCGTCCACACGCGGCATGGACCCCATCCCTAGCGCCCCAACATCTGGAAGAAGCGGGTCTCGAGCGACCGATCGAGCTCGAACACGCCCCGGCACGCGAGCGTGGAGGTCAGGGTGCCGGGCTTTTGGACCCCGCGCATCGTCATGCACATATGCTCCGCCTCGATGAAGACGATGGCCCCCGCGCAATCGAGCTCCTCCATCAGGGCGTCGGCGATCTGGGCGGTGAGCCGTTCTTGGAGCTGCAGGCGACGTGCGAAGACCTCGACGGTGCGTGCGAGCTTGGAGAGCCCCGCGACGCGACCGCGGGGGATATAGCCGATCGCGACCGTGCCATGGAATGGAAGGAGATGGTGCTCGCAGAGCGAGTGGAAGGCTATGTCGCGCTCGACGACAAGATCGCTCGAGTCGCACTTGAAGGTCTTGCCCAGATGCTCGGATGCGCTGGCATCCATCCCCGACATGAGCTCGCTGTACATGCGCGCGACCCGGGCAGGGGTCTCGACGAGACCCTCGCGCGAGGGATCCTCGCCAATCCCCTCGAGGAGCATGTTGATCGCCTGCTCGACTTTACGCTGATCGACCATATCGAACTCGCCTTCCATCTATTGCAACGTGGGCGCTATCGTACCATGCGCATAAGGCCCGGCGGCGCGCCCCCGCACAACCATCAGACACCGAGGGGCCGCGAGCGTTAGCGCCCTCCCTCACATACGATGCGTCGCATAGACCTCTTTGTCGCGCCACAGGGTCACGGCCTCCGAGGGGGCGAGACCCGCGGCGAGATGCTCGCGCGTGGCGCGCATGTCGATGATCCGCTGATTCGAGGATCCCCGGAACCTCAAGGTTATGTCGTACAGGCTCTGGACGAAGGGGCCGTCGACCAAGATGTCGACGAGGGAAAGGAGCCGATCGGTCGATTCTGTGTGATGCCGGCCCCCTTCGACGAGCTCCCTATCCCACACGTCTCCCGTGAAGCACCAGATGGTCTTGCCCGACTCCGGGGGGAATCGCTCGCGCACGCGCTCGAGGAACGCCACCAAGCCCCGCTGGTTCTCGGGCTCCATGGGCTCCCCGCCCAGCAAGGTGAGCCCGTCGACGTAGTCGGGCTCGAGGCTCTTGAGAATGCGCTCCTCCACCTCGGGCGTGAAGGGGTTCCCGGCCTGGAAATCCCATGCGGCCCGATTGAAGCAGTTCTTGCAACCGCGACGGCATCCGGACACGAACAGGCTCGTGCGAACGCCCTCTCCGTTGGCGATATCGAAGAACTTGATCTCCGCGTAGTTCATGGGGTCCTCCCCTTCCTGGGGTGGTGGCGGGTGTCCATATGCGAGCGCGGGACCACGTCGTGGCCCCGCGCGATCGTCTGTGATGATCGGATCGGACTCCCATCGCCGGCGACGATGGGAGCCCCAGACGGCTACAGGTGCAGGACGCGGTCGCGGATCTCCTCGGTGCGCCCCTGGTTCCAGAACTGGGTGCCGATATAGCCGCAGGTGCGACGGGCGACATTGAGCTTCTCGGGGTTCCTGTTGCCGCAGTTGGGGCACTCCCAGACCAACTTGCCGTCGTCCTCGACGATCATGACCTCGCCGTCGTATCCGCACTCCTGGCAGTAGTCGCTCTTGGTGTTGAGCTCGGC
>JAXDWR010000002.1:0-3098 GCA_034088265.1 Collinsella sp.
TGACCCGGCGCCCCCGGCGCCCTCATGAGCCGACGGCGCCCGATCCCACCCTCCCCGCATGATCACGGAGGCACCATGACCGAGCATGACCGCATAGAGATGGCGCGCACCCAAAGAGGGACGCCGCGTCCGACCCATCGCGCCGACGATGCTGAGCAGCCGACCGATCTTCCCGATGCGACCACGCGGCTCCATCTCCCGCCCATCCACCCCCTTGACGATCCAGGGATCCCGGAGGCCCTCGAGCCCGTCGCGCTCGAGGGCTCGGATGCCGAGGCGTATGCCGCGCTCAAGGCCCGTCGTGCCGAGCGCCGGAAGAGGAAGCTCATCCATCGGGCGATCGCGCTCGCCGTCATCGCAGGCGTCATCGCGATCGGCTTCCTCGCGGTGGCGCTGCTCTCCCCCACCGAGGAGGATGATGGCGGCATCGTGACCGACTTCGCGATGCGCGGCGACTACATCACCACCATCGGGGCGTCTGGAACCCTCGAGCCGCTCTCGTCCACCGTCATCTCGCCCTCGATCGATGGGACCATATCCCAAGTCAACGTGACCGCCGGGCAAAGCGTCGCGAAAGGCGACGTCTTGGTGACCATCGACAACCCGGATCTCGATCGCGCGGTCGCCGAGGCCGAGCGCGCGCTCAGATCGGCGGAGGCCGATCTTGAGAAGGCAAGGACGCAGCTGGCAGATGCTCGAGAGCCGGGCGATGCCGATTTGCAAATTGACGCCAGTGAGCTCGGCGCCGCAGTCGATAGCGCCACCTGGGCGGTCGAGGGCGCGCGGGCCAATTACGAGGCCGCGGTCGAGAACGCCGCTAAGCGCACCGTCGTCGCACCGGGAAACGGAAGCATCGTCGCCATGAACGCCAAGGTCGGCGCACCCGTCAGCGGACCGACCGCCGATGGCCAGCCACTCATGCAGATCGCCGACCTCACGCAGATGAAGGTGACCATCCAAGTTGGCGAGGAGGACATAGCGCGGGTCTCCGTCGACCAGCAGGCGACGATCCGCTGCCCCGCCTTCGACGACATCGAGCTCTCGGGCAGGGTCGTCAGCATCGCCTCCATGGCATCCAACGGCGCGGGCGGAGCGGGCTTCGATGGCGGCGGATCGGTCATGTTCGACGTCAACATCCTCATCGAACAACCCGATCCACGTCTCAAGCCCGGCATGACCGCCCAAGTCGAGATCATCGCCGAGAAGCTCGACGACGTCATCATGGTCCCCTCTATATCGATCATGAGCGACGATGGAGAGAGTCACTACGTCATCGTCGAGACAGATCCCGAAACCCATGCCAGCGAACAGCGCGAGATCCAGATCGTCGCCCAAAACGACGATTTCGCAGTCGTCGGGTACCCGGCCGACTCCAGCTCGAAAGAGCATCCCGACATGCCGCCATCCCCCTTGGAGGATGGCGAGGCGCTCGTCATATCCGGGGCTCCTCAGCCCGACCTTGCCGCCGACAAGATCGGATGACGCCATGGATTTCCCTTCAAGGCCCTCTGGGGAAGGGCGTGAGCGCCCCGTCATCGACATACGCCACGTGCATCGGATCTTCGAGACCGAGGCCGGCTTCGCGCATGTCCTTCACGACATCTCGCTCAGGGTGATGCCCCGGGAGTTCCTCGCCATCGTCGGCCCGTCGGGATCGGGCAAGTCGACGCTCATGAACATCCTGGGATGCCTGGACACACCCACCTCGGGCAGCTACCTGCTCGAGGGGATCGACCTCGCCCAGCTGACCGATGACGAGCTCGCCGAGATCCGAGCGGAGCGTATCGGCTTCGTGTTCCAAAGCTTCAACCTCCTTCCCCGCATGAGCGCGCTCGACAACGTCATGCTCCCGCTCGCCTATGCCGACGTGCCCCATGGGGACCGGGAGCGTCGCGCCATCCACGCGCTCCGGGCGGCCGGGCTTCCCGTCGACCATTACGACCATAGGACCAACGAGCTCTCGGGAGGGCAGATGCAGCGCGTCGCGATCGCGCGCGCCCTTGTCAACGATCCCGCCATCATCCTTGCCGACGAGCCGACCGGCAACCTCGATTCCATCACGGGACACATGGTGCTCGAGACCTTCCAGCGTCTCAGGAACCAGGGCAAGACGATCGTCCTCATCACCCATGATCCGGCCATCGCGGCGACGGCCGACCGTCGCGTCATCATCAAGGACGGCCGCCTGCTCGCCGAGGGCGAGCATCCCCTTCAGACGCAAGGAGGCATCAGATGAGCTTCCGGGACCTGATGCGCGAGGCGTTCCGCGCCCTCGAGGCCAATCGCGGCCGCAGCCTGCTGACCGTGCTCGGCATCGTGATCGGCATCTCCGCCGTCATCGCGATGACCTCTCTCATCGGCGGGGCCCAGCAGGCCCTCCTCTCGGGCCTGGGACTCAATGCCGCGCGCATGATCCAGGTCAACGCCTCGTCATTGATCAGGGGGTCCGACATCGACAAGGTCGAGAAGCTCGTCCGCTCCCTCGAGCTCATCGAGGGCACGGCGGATGGCGGAGCCGACATCAAGGTGGATGGCCGAGACGTCCATGTCTCCATCACCGGGGCCTCGTCGCAGCTTCTCGAGAAGACAGGAAGGATCCATCTGGGTGAAGGGCGTCTCTTCAACGCCGAAGAGGAGGCGAGCGGCGGGCGCGTCGCCCTCATCGAGCGCGGTGGCATAAAGACCTATTTCGGAGATCCCAACGCAGATGTCATCGGCAAGCAGATCAAACTCGGGAACAACTCCTACACGATCATCGGCATCGCCGACTCCCCCGCCCGCTCTGCGGGAGATGACACCTATATGACCCTCTACATGCCGAGAAAGACCGTTGAGCGCAACTTCTCATGGCTTCCCGAGGACTCCTATTGGCAGGTCACCGTGCTTGTCAACGAGGGATACGACGTGGACGTGGCTTCGGCCGAAATCAAGGCAGCGCTCGCTAAGGCCAAGGGCATCTCCGAGGACGAGATCGAGGACAACATCTGGACCTTCAGCATGAAGGCGCAGATCGACCAGCTCAACAGCTTCACCATGACCTTCCAGCTCATCACGGGGTCAGTCGCGGGCATCTCCCTGCTCGTCGGCGGTATCGGCAT
>JAXDWR010000003.1:0-2303 GCA_034088265.1 Collinsella sp.
CTGGACAAGCTCGCCGTCTATTGCGGTGGCCGTGCAGCCGAGGAGCTCATCTTTGGCGAGATGACGACCGGCGCCGCCAACGATATCGAGCAGGCCACCAAGCTCGCCCGTAACATGGTGACGCGCTTTGGTATGTCCGATGAGTTTGGCATGATGGCGCTCGGCACCGTTCAGAACGCCTATCTCAACCAGGACACATCGCTCACCTGCGCCCCCGGCACCGCCGAGCGCGTCGATGACGTGGTTCTCAAGGTGATCTCCGAGGCCCATGCCTCCGCGATGCAGATCCTCAAGGAGAACAAGTTCAAGCTCCACGAGCTCGCACGCTATCTCTATAAGAAGGAGACGATCACCGGCGAGGAATTCATGACCCTCCTTACGCGTGAGAACCCCCTCATGCCGCAGGGCAAGTCTGCCGAATAGGTCCTCGCACCGCATCCTCACAAGGCCGCCCCGCTTCCACTGTCGAGCCGCGTTGCTTCGCGCGCGGACCGGCGTGGGAGCGGGGCGATCCTTTGTGGAAGGCGCTTGACATGGTGCCCGTGACCGCAGAGTGATTTGATGGGTGAGGCGCTCGGGTCTGAGGGCCGTCGAGGCTTTTGGGTATGATGTGGGCAGTGATTTCCAAAGGAAGGTTTGCCCCGTATGAACAATGAACCCGATCTTCGGTTCGCCATCCTGATCGATGCCGACAATGTTTCGGAGAAATACATAAAGGTGATCTTGGAGGAGGTCGCCAACTTCGGTGTCGCAACGTACAAGCGCATCTATGGCGACTGGACGAGCCCGCGCCTTGCGAGCTGGAAGAGCTGCCTGCTCGACCATTCGATCATCCCCATGCAGCAGTACAGCTACACCTTCGGAAAGAACGCCACCGACTCGGCCATGATCATCGATGCCATGGACATCCTCTATTCGGGCACCGTCGATGGGTTCGCCATCGTGAGCTCGGATTCCGATTTCACCCGCTTGGTGGCACGTCTGCGTGAAAGCGGCATGGTCGTGATCGGGATGGGCGAGCAGAAGACCCCGCGCCCCTTCATATCCGCCTGCAATCAGTTCAAGTACCTCGACTTGCTCCTCGCGGCGCGCAAAGCCGAGGAGGATCTCTCGGAAGAGGATGAGGAGGAAGCCACCTCGGAGGGTGGGGCGCGCAAGCGCCGTCGCTCTCGACGCGGAGGCAGGAGGTCTCGGTCCAAGGTGGATGTGGGGCCGGATCCCCTCGCTGACGATTTTGTTGCGAGCGATTGCACCGACGAGGGGGATCCCACCGAGGCGAACGATGGCGTCGGCGCATCGCAACGCCCCCGTCGTCGTCCGGGCGATCGAGGTGCGATCCTTTCCGAGCTCGAGGATCAAGAGGGGGAGCCCGATGATATCGACTCCCCTGAGGAAGATGAATCAGAGCCCGAATTCGATTTCGGTGAGATGAGCAAGGCCGACCGACGTCGCCATATGCGCAAGATCCGCGAGACCATCAACGCGATCGTCGATTCGTTCTCCGATGACGACGGATGGGTCTCCTTGGGACAGCTCGGCGATCAGCTCGGCAAGCGCATTCCCGATTTCGACGTGCGCAATTACGGGTTCAAGAAGCTGAGGCCCTTCCTCAAATCGCTCGGTGTGTATGAGTTCGACGAACCCAAAGGGGATTCGGGCAAGCGCCAGATATACCTGCGGATCCGCGAGGAGTAGGAGATCTGCATGCGTGTTTGCGTGAGCGCCTGTCTTCTAGGGGAGCGCTGCAAGTACAACGGTGGGGATAACCTGCGTCCGGGTCTTTCCGAGAGCCTTGCCGACGACGAGGTCGTGGCCGTCTGCCCCGAGATCTTGGGAGGCCTCCCGGTCCCCCGGGACCCCGCCGAGCTGCGTGGGGGTCGTGTGGTGACCGAGAGGGGAGAGGACGTCACCGACGCCTTCTGTGATGGCGTCCGTCGTGCCCTTCGGATCATCGAAGAGGCGGGTGGTGTCGATATGGCTATCCTCCAGCCAAGAAGTCCGAGCTGCGGTGTTAACGAAGTCTATGACGGGACGTTCTCCGGTTGTCTCGTGGAGGGAAGCGGGCTGTTCGCCTGTGCCCTCAGGGAACGGGGGATACCGGTGAGAGAGCCCTGAGGCCAGATGTTGCCCCACAGCCCTCCCGCCGTACCGTCCGCCCCTCAACGGCGTGTTCTCGGCGGTGAACGACATATTCTCATTCAACGTTTAAATATACGTACATTATGATAATCTAATAACCGTTCTTTAAGGGAATCGCGCATACGAGCGTGACATCGTTGTCAGTGTGCTGTCTAAAGGAGGAC
>JAXDWR010000004.1:0-15114 GCA_034088265.1 Collinsella sp.
CGGATGAGGTAGCGCTCGACCATGTCACGGCCGAAGTCGTTGATGCGGTAATCGATCCTGAGCTCCCCGTTCGCGTCGACCCCGTATCCCGCCTCGTCGAGAAGCCCGTTCTCCTTTGCGGTGGCGAGCGCCTCCGCCACATCCCTCACCGTGAGCAGCTTGTAGCTCCCATAGACCGGCTCGAGCGCGCGAACGACCTTGGCGGCATCGTGGGCGCCTCCGTCCATGAAGTGCATGATGATCGCGTAATACAGCGGCATCGGGCTTTGGTGACCGTGCGCCATCTCAGGCTCCCTTCCGTTTGTCGAGCAGGGTCTTGGGATCCGCTGCGATGAGGAAGATGCCCGCGGTCATGATGATCGCGCCAATCCACTGCGCGATCGAGAGGGGCGGATAGCTCTCGGACATGCCTCCAATCCCCATCACGCCCATGATGATCCAGATGAAAAACGGACCCCAGAAGGCGTACATGCCGTTGCAGGCCATGCCGAGCGCGGTGCCGCACATGGAGTTGCCCTTGTACCAGAAGGAGAAGGCTGGCATGGCGAACAGGCCGGAGATGACGAAGGTGCCGAGCGCAGGGCTTGTGAACGCGGCCCCAAGCAGATCGAGCGCCCCCGCCTCGTCCCCGGACATGCACGCAAGGATGGGGAAGACGACGGCGAGCTCGAGGACGCCCGCGGTGACCTGCCTGATGGCGATCCCGATGCGATAGTCGATGAGTGCAGTCCCGAAACCGGCGACGCATCCTTCGAAGCCCCAACCGAAGGCGGCGAGGAGCGCGAAGGTGCATCCCAGAATGGCGCCCGGCCCCATGGAGGCGAAGCTGGCCCCGCCGATAAGCGCCCCTGCCATCAGGCACACCAGGATGCCGGCGATGGCGTGTCCCTCAAGCTCCTGCTTGAAAAGGAGGCGCCCCAGGATCGACCCGATGGCGCAGTTGAGCGCCGCGATAGGGACGATGACCCCCGGGTTGCCCGCGGCGGTGGCCGCGTTGAGGGCAACGACGTAGCAGATGGTCGCGAGCGGCCCGCCGACGACGGCACAGGCCATCATCGCGATGCCGGGCTTGGTCCTCACGGTTCGCCACATGTCACCGAGCTGGCGGTTCTTGGCGCACACGGCGAGAGACCAGACGCCGCTGAAAAGGTCGTTCAGGCCCGCCGCGAGCGCTGCGAGCGTGAAGGCGATCGCGAAGGCGGGAAGCGGTGCGTGGCCATTCCCCCATTCAGCGCCGGCAGACCATAGCCCCCAGACCCCCTGCGTCTGGGCGAGGGTTATGAAGGCGGTGTAGAGTCCGTAGCAAGCCCCCGAGGCGAGGGCGAACGCCACGCCCCGCGTGAAGAACCGCCTCCTGTGCCGGGCGAGCAGCGTCTCGACCCTTGCTTCCATGGTTCCCTCCTAGTCCTGGGCGCCCTGCTCGGCAGCCCGGTAGAGCTCGAGGGCCTGCTTGAGGTACGTCTTTCCGTAGCGGTAGTAGATATGCGACCACTCGCCCACGTCGCCGCCTTCCGCCTCCTTGAGCAGGGCCCAGGCGTACCAGCACCATCCGGCCATTCCCGCCTGAGCTATGTTGTGGCGCCATTCGGTATCGGTGGGAGTCCTGTCGAAGTAATATGTCAAGGCGCGGCGCATCTCGTCTTCTGACAGCTGCTCGCACACCGCGAACGTGCCGAAATCGTTGGCATAGTCGCTCATGCCGGCGTACTCCCAGTCGATGAGATCGATATGGCCCTCGTTCGAGACGAGGAAGTTGAGGCCGAAGAAATCGTTGTGGCAAAGGACGAGACGCTCTCCGTCGGCGCGAAGGTAACGGTCGATCTCGGTTGCCCAGGCCTCCATCTCCAAGTAATCGGGGATATCGATGCGCCCATGCTCGAGGAGGGAGCGCTCGTATCCTTTGCCCTCCACGTAGAAGTTGAAGGTCCTGGTGACGCTAGCGTCAGACTCATGCAGTCGGCGTGCCATCCGCATGGCACTGGCGAGCTGGTCGTCGTCGTGGGCGTCGAGGTTGTGGCAGTCGGGCACGAATCGGGAGATCTTCCAGCCGCGTCGCGGGTTCTCGAAGACGAAGGTGGTGTCCAAGCCAAGGAGCTTTGCGGTCTGAAGGGCCTCGTGCTCGGCCTCTCGATCGACGATGACCTCGGTGCCCACGCCCGGGTGCCTATAGACCCATTCGCCATCGTCGGTCGTGAAGTGGCAGGAGAGGTTCGTGATGCCCTGTTTCAGAGGATAGACATCACGGATCTCCGACTTGTCGCATCCAAGCACCGCCGTGATGTTGTCGAAGATCTCGCTGTCGAGATTCTCAAGGAAGAGCGGATCGAACTCGCGGAGCTCGTCGAGGGAGTCGAATTCGTGGATGATGCCGGGATCGAATTTGCGCAGGCGCATGTCGAGCTCGGTTATGTGCTCCTTGAAGAGGTCCTCCCAAAGCTTGTCGCGGGTTTGCGGTAAATCGTACTCGGCCTCGAGGATCTCGCGGAATCGCGCGGAGAACGCTCGGTCCATATAGGCATGGCCGATCATGTACCAGGCGTCCTCACCGCCGATCTCGACCTTGACGATGCGATCGTGCGCGCCGGTGGACATGCACCATTCCTTGGTCGGTCCCTCGGAATGCTCTGCGGAGTAATAGGCCCCCCACACGTGGGATTCGAACGGGTTCTCGGTGAAGTAGTTGTCGGAAGAGCAGATGTAGGTGTTGCTGAGGATCTCGCGGACGAGCATCAGGGAGGAGTTGTTGTTGCGCTCCGCATACTCCCGGTTGATGACGATGTTGACGCCGTATTTGTCCTCGAGGTAGTAGAACGATTCCTTCTTGTATCCGACCACCACCACGATATCGTTGATGCCGGCGGCCTTGAGCTGCTCTATCTGGCGTTCGATGAGGATCTCGCCGCGGACCTTGAGCAGGCCCTTCGGCCGCTCGTAGGATATGGGCGCGAAACGGGAGGACAGGCCCGCTGCGAGGATGACGGCGTTGTCGACGGCGTAGGGCTTGAGCGAGGCGATGCCCTTCGCCGTCAGACGTCCATCCTCGACGAGACCGGCCTCGGTGCACTCGCGGACGGCTCCGTTGACGGTGGCCAGGCCGAGGCCCGTTCGGGAGGCGAGCTCCCGCTGCGTGAGGGCGGGCTCGTCGGAGAGCGCCCTGATGATACGGAATTGGTTGTGGGTGAGCACGGACCCTCCTAGTGTTCGGATTATCTTCAATATGAAGCTTATCAGAACACCGTCAAGGTGTTCTGATATTCATAAAAGCATGAGAAACCGAACACCTTGGTCGGGGCAAGGGCTACTTGGATATCTGATGCATGAACAAGCCGCTTCTCAGTTTTGGCTCGAACCAGGTCGACTTGGGGGGCATGAGCATCCCGGCATCCGCGACGTCAAGAAGCTGGTCCATGCTCGTGGCGCACAGGGAGAAGGCGACCCCCTCGTTCCCGGCGCGCAGTTCGAGCTCGCCTGTACCGCGGATGCCGCCCACGAAGCTGATGCGCGGGTCGAGGCGGGGATCCCCAATGCCGAGGATCGGTCCGAGAACATGTTCCTGCAGCATGGAGACATCGAGGGCGGAGACGGGATCGGTGCCCTCGAGTCTGGAGGCGAGCTCGGCCCCGGGGCGGCACGACCACCAGCGGCCCTCCGCATACATCCCGAAGAACCCCCGTTCGCGGGGTTCGACCGCCTCGTCGGCGACGTCGACCACGAAGCCGGCGGCCCTCAGCCCGTTCGCCAGGTCCTCGCCGCTCATGCCGCATCGGTCGGACACCACGCGGTTGTAGGGCAAAATGGTGAGCTGGCTTGCGGGGAAGAGGACGGAGAGGAAGAAGTTGAACGGTTCCTTTCCGGTGTAGGCACCCGCGGCCTCGGCTTCCTGGCGCATGACATGCGCCACCCTCATCGCGCTCGCGGTTCGATGGTGGCCGTCCGCGATGTAGGCGCAGGGAATCGCCTCCATCATGGCGTGGATCGCCTCGACGGAGTCCCGACGCTTGATCTCCCAGACGGTCTGGCGGACGTCCTCCTCGTCGACGAAGGAGTAGAGGGGTGTCGCCGCCTTCGCCGCCCCCAGGATCATGTCGAGGACGGGTTGGTCACGGTACGCGAGGAGGATGGGGCCGGTCTGGCAGCCGAGCGCCCTCATGTGCTCGATGCGGTCCCGCTCCTTCTCCTCCCGGGTGAGCTCATGGCGCTTGATGACGCCGCGCTCGTATTCGTCGATGGAGCACACGGCGACGAGCCCCGTCTGCGTCCGCCCCTCCATCTCGAGCTCGTAGATGTAGTAGCTCAGACCGGGATCGCGCAGGAGGGTCCGGTCGTCTATGCGTTCACGCAGGAGCTGGGCCGCGCGCTCGTAGACGTCGGGCGCGTACATATCGTGTCCCGGCTCGAACTGGGTCTCGGGGCGATCGATGTTGAGGAAGGAGAGCGGTCGACTCGCCACATAGGCGGCGGCCTCGTCTCGGTCGAACACGTCATAGGGCAGCGATGCCACCTCGGCCGCATGTTCGGGTACCGGTCGTATGCAGGGGAAGGGAAGGGCCTTCATGGATCGTCCTCTCGGTGACGGGGCGGGTCAGTGCATCCATTGTATGCGCTCGCCTGCATCGTTCGCGGTAAGCGATCATCTCGGGTCATGGCGGCGGGCCGCATAGCGTGCGGCCCGACCTCCCGACGGCCTCGCTACTTGATGACGCGAACGCGATAGACGGCGGGGATCTTCTTGAGCTCCTCGATCGTCGCGCCGTCCAGGTGCTCGTCGGTGTCGAACATGGTGTAGGCGTTCTCGCCGGCGCTCTCGTTGACCATGCGCTGGACGTTGGCATTGTCCTTGGCGAGGATGGCGGTGATCTGTCCGATCATGTTGGGGACGTTGGCATGGAGGCACGAGATGCGGCTCGCGGCGCGGGCCTTGCCCATGTTGCAGGCCGGATAGTTGACCGAGTTGGCTATGTTGCCGTTCTCCAGGTAGTCCTTGAGCTCCGAGATGGCCATGTCGGCGCAGTTCGCCTCCGCCTCCTCGGTGCCGGCTCCCGAGTGGGTGGTGATGAAGGTGTTGGGCATCTTGACCGTCTTGGGCGTCGCGAAGTCGCAGGCGAACCACGAGAGGCGCCCGGCTCGCAGCGCGGCATCGACGGCGTCCTCGTCGATGATGGTCTCGCGTGCGAAGTTGATGAGGATGGCGCCGGGGGCGAGCAGGTCGATCTGCTCGGTCGAGATCATGCCCACGGTGTCGGCCTTGGAGGGCACGTGGAGCGTGAGGTAGTCGCACCCGCGGCAGAGATCCTCGAGCGTGCCGACCCTCTGGACGTTCTGGGAGAGCGCCCAGGCATGCTCGACCGAGATGAAGGGATCGTACCCGTAGACGTCCATGCCGAGGTCGACGAGGGCGTTGGCCACCTTGGACCCCACGTTGCCCAGGCCGACGACGCCCACGCGCTTGCCGCGGAGCTCCCGTCCCACGAACGCCTTCTTGGCCTTCTCGGCGCCGACGGCGATATCGGGATCGTCGGCGTTCTCGCGCACCCATTGCATGGCCTGCACGATCCCGCGGCTCGACATGATCATCATCGCGAGGACGATCTCCTTGACGGCGTTCGAGTTGGCGCCCGGCGAGTTGAACACCACGACGCCCTGGCGGGCGTACTCCTCGATGGGGATGTTGTTGACTCCCGCCCCGCATCGGGCGATGGCGCGGATGCCCTCGGGAAGCCGGTATCCGTGGAGGTCGGTCGAGCGCATGAGGATGGCGTCGGCGTCCTCTGCGTCCGCGACGAAGCCATAGCCCTCCCCGAACTCGACCTGGCCGTCTTTGGTTATGTCGTCGATGGTCTTGATATAGCGCATGGATGCTCCTTGCATGGCTTGATGGATGGTTCGTGTGGATGTCGCGCGCGGGATGCCCGGGGCTTGGGGCATCCCTACGAAGATCGACCGCCCCTCGCGCCCGCGCAGACGCCTTCCTCGAATTCCCTCATGAAGGATGCCAGCGCCTCGACCGCCTCCAAGGGGACGGCGTTGTATATGCTCGCCCGCATGCCGCCGGTGATGCGGTGGCCCTTGAGCCCCTCGATGCCGCGCTCGCGCGCCCCGGCTATGAAGGCGGCATCGAGGGCGGGGTCGTCGGTGCGGAAGGTGACGTTGGCGATGGAGCGGGATCCCGGCTGAGCCGTGCCCCTGAACAGGCGGCTCTCATCGATGGTCTCGTAGAGCAGGTCGGCCTTCACCCTGTTGACGGACTCCATGGCCTCGACGCCGCCCATGCCCTCGACCCAGCGGAAGACCTTGCCGCACAGGTAGATGCCGAAGGTGTTGGGGGTGTTGTACATCGACCCCTTATCGGCTTGAAGGCGATACCCCATGTACGTCGGGCATATATCGTCCAGAGCCGGCCCGTCGGCGATGAGGTCGTCTCGAGCGATCACCACGGTCACCCCGGCAGGACCCGCGTTCTTCTGGGCCCCCGCATAGATGAGTCCGTAGCGCTCTATATCCAAGGGAAACGAAAGGAAGCAGCTCGAGACGTCCGCCACAAGGGGCGTGTCCCCGCAGGCAGGGAGCTCTGTGAACATGGTGCCGAAGATGGTGTTGTTCTGGCAGATGTGGACATAGTCGAGGTCCTCCTCGGCGATGCGGGCCTCGGCGTCCGCGAGATCGGGGATGCGATCGAAGCCCGTGTCCTCGCTGCTCGCAAGGACGCGCGCATCGCCATAGCGGGAGGCCTCCTCCCAGGCCTTCTTCGCGAAGTTACCCGTCAGCAGGTATCCCGCGCGACGCCGGCGCATGAGGTTGAGCGGCACCCCGGCGAACTGCAGCGTGGCCCCTCCCTGGAGGAAGAGGATCCTGTAGTTGGCGGGGATGTCCAGGATCCGGCGAAGCGTCGCGTCGGCGTCGTCTATGACCTCGCGATAGGTCGCGGAGCGATGGCTCATCTCCAGGATCGACATGCCCGATGACGCATAGTCGAGGAATTCGGCTTGAGCTTCGGCGAGGACGCTCTCGGGCAGGGCCGCCGGTCCTGCGGAGAAGTTGTGCACGCGCGTCATGGGGCCTCCTGGATTACCGGGATACTGTGAAGGTCGATAGACTCTATCACACTAAAGTATCAGAATGGTTACATCGGTGTTTCCGGTCTGCTCCCCATCCGCCTCCCATCCATCCCGCCCCATCCCTTCCATCCCGATTGGGTAGACTAGGGGACCAAGCATGTACTTGACACGGAGGACGGGCGATGCGCCGCCGTCCCCGGAGAGGGGTGGCTCATGGCCACTTATGTGATATCGGATGTCCACGGGCACCTGAAGGCGCTCGACAGTGCGCTCGAGCTCGTCGGGCCGGGCGATCGCGATGCCGTGTATATGCTGGGGGACCTCATCGATCGCGGACCAGACCCCATCGGTGTCATCCGCCTTATGCGCTCCCTCACAGGCTCCTGCGTGCTCATGGGCAACCATGAGCGCATGATGCTCGACGCCCTGGTCGAGGGCGATGAGCGCGAGGCGTTCGTGTGGGAGCTGAACGGGGGAGGCCCCACGGCCCGCGCGCTCGACGCGCTTTCGCGCGAGGAGGCCGTCGATATCGTGGATTGGCTGCTCTCCCTACCTCTATTCGATGTCGTGGCCATCGCGGACGTGCGGGCGCGTTGCATCTCCGGGGCGACCTGCGAGGGCGCATCCGAGCGTCGGGCCCATGTGCTCGTCCATGCGGGGATCGACGCGTTGGATGCCCGCGGTTACCTGGCGACCGCCGGGTTCGCGCCCGACGATAGGGGAGGGTTCCCCCACGTCCCGGTGGCGATCCTTAGGGATATGATGGGAAGGCAGTCGGCGGAGGACTTGCTGTGGATTCGCGAGGGGTTCTGGTCGATCCCGACCGGGCTCATCGGAAGTGATGGGCGCGGCCCGGTCGTGGTGGCGGGACACACCCCCTCGATGTTCCTCGGTCGCTACGCCTCGTTGATGGGCGGGAGGGGGGTCGACGCCGATGGCCGCGGTCTCGTGGTGGAGGTCGGCGCCACCTTCGATACGGGCGGTGAGGCGGACAGGATCTGCATGGATGCCTCCGCTGCGGCCGGGGCTCCGCATGGTCGCGTCTGCGTCATGCGGCTCGAGGACCGTCGCATCTGGTGCGCCGACGTCGAGGAGGGGGAGTGAGGGGCGACATCCTCACGCGAAGGGGTCGCGCTCCCTCACGATCGCGCGCCGTATGCGCATGTACTCCACAACCAAAAGGACCAGCAGCAAGGTCATGACGAGGAGGTAGCTCAGGACGGCGCCCATGAGTCCGAGCAGCGCGACGAGGATGAGCGGTGCCGCCACCGAGGCGGCGCTCGATATGAGGTAGGCCCGGACGATGTCGTCCTGGCGCCTGAGGATCGTGATGATGGCATAGAGGAAGTCGATGGCGGCGGTGATGCCTCCGGCGGCGACCATGAGGAACGCGTGCGCGCGGAAGCGTTCGAAGTCGACGCCGTACATGAAGCCCATGGCGGGGATGCCGACCGATCCCATGATGAGCGCGCAGGCCGCCGTTATCCCGAGGATGATGGCCATGACCGCCAGCACGATGAGATCGAAGCGGCGGCGCTTGCGCGGGTTCGACCAGATGCCCGCCAGGCGCAGCAGCTGGGGCTTGTAGACGAACCCCACGGTGAGCAGGATGCCCTGGGCCGGGAAGTAGAGGGCGTTGAAGTAAAGCTGGTTATCGTAAGGGAGCATGCCCTCCATGATGAATTTGGGCATGCTCTCTATGAGGTTGAAGAAGAAGAGGGCGGCGAACAGCGGGAAGCAGGTTTTGAGCAGGCCACCGACCTCGCCGATGCTCCATCGCCGCGACTTCTCCGTCTCGAGGAGCGCGAGCGGGATGGTGAGCAGGATGAGCGTGGCCGTCGCCGCCACGGCCATGATGACCGATGCCACGGCGAGGTTGCGCGTGAGGAGCAGTGCCAGGGAGAAGGTCGCCACCGCCGCCGCGGAGCGCACGGTCTGGCTGATACCGGCGAGGTAGAGCTTGTCGGCCTGTTGGAGGCGCCCCTCGTAGACGTCGGCGACGCCGTCGATCATCTTGTAGACATAGACGCCGATCGAGATCGTGGTCATATAGGCGTCGTAGCCGCGCATAGTGCAGAAGAGGATGCCGGCCACCAGGGCGATGATGCTGGTGATCCAACGGTTGATCTGGTAGGAGGCGAAGGAGTTGGCCTCGTCGATATCGGACACCTGGAAGTTGCGGACACCGTAGCCCGCCGCGATCATGAGGAGCGTGCCGACCACGAAGGCCAGCGAGAACATGCCCGCCTCCTCGGTGCCCACGAGTTGGGTCGCCACGATGGTGAGGAAGGGGAAGACCATGCCCCATACGGCGACGCCCGCGGTGTTCCAGATGTAGTCGCGCTTGGTGCTATGCGGCTCGTACTCGGCTTCCTGCTCGCCGAGGGACCCCTGGTAGATCGATTGGAGCAGCCGGGTCCACCATTGATTGACGATCCGCGCCAGGAAGGGGGGATCCGCCTCCCCGCGCCGCCGGTCCGTCCGTCCCGATGCCCGTCCGGCCCTCTGGGCGCCGCTTGCCCGCGTGCGGGTTGCGGGGGTGACGCGACGGCGTATCTTGTCGAAGGGTGAGTTGTCCACAGCGCTCCTGTCGTCCGCGCCCATGCGAGGGTGCGCATCCGAATCCGTTCCAACCATTATATCCGCGAGTACTCGTGTGGCTGCCATGCATGCGAAGCTGAGTGAGGGTTATGAGGAGTCGGATTCGCGCCCCGTATTGCAGTATCCTTAAGGGCATATCGGCAAAACGGCGCGGGCCCCATGGGGCATGCGCACCACACGAAACAGCGTTGGGATCTGCTTTTCATGGACATGCTCTCCTTCCTTCTCGCCCTTCTGCCCATCTTCTGGCTCGTCGTCATGCTTCTCGCGTTCCGATGGCCCACATGGAAGGCAGCGATCGGCTCGTTCGCCCTCTCCTGCGCCCTCGGGGCCCTGTGGTGGCATATGCCGCTCGACCAGGTCGCGACCGCGAGCCTCGAGGGCTTCCTCATGGCGCTCTGGCCCATCGTGCTCGTCATCATCGCCGCTGTCTTCACCTACAACCTCTGCGTCAAGACGGGGGCCATGGACGTCATCAGCCAGATGATCACCTCCATCTCGAGCGACCGCCGCATCCTCTCGCTCTTGGTGGCCTGGTGCTTCGGGGGGTTCATGGAGGGCATGGCCGGGTTCGGCACCGCTGTGGCCATCCCCGCGGGCATGCTCGCGGCCCTTGGCTTCTCGCCCATCCCCGCGGTGCTCATGTGCCTGCTCGCCAACGGCGTGCCCACCCCTTATGGCTCCATCGGCATCCCCACCGTCTCCTTGGCGAACCTCGTCGGGCTCGACCCCTCCCAGCTCGCCTCCGTCCAGATGCTTCAGCTCGCCCCGTTCTTCCTCGTCGTCCCCTTCCTCATCGTCTTGGTGGCGGGAGGACGCTCCCTCTCGCACGACGACGCCCCCGCCCCCGCTCCCCTCGAGCGCCTGCGCGGGGTCTGGCTGCTCTGCCTGGCTTCCGGCGTCTCGTTCGTGTTGCCTGCCTACGTCGTCGCCACGTTCGTGGGGCCCGAGCTCGTCGTGGTGGTCGGCAGCATCTGCTCCCTGGCCGTTACGGCCTTGCTCGCCATGCGCTCCGAGCGCGCCGGGGCCTTGGACGATGGATTCCAGCTCCACACCGCGTCCCGCGAGCCCATCGATGCCCGTCGCGCCCTGTCGTCTTGGTCCTGCTTCATCCTCATCTTCGTGTTGCTGCTGGGAACCTCCAAGCTCGTTCCCCCGCTCAACGCCTTCCTCTCTCAGTTCTCCACCAGCATCCAGGTCTTCAGCGGCGAGAACCCCGGAACGCTCTCCTTCGCATGGGTCAACACCCCGGGCGTGTGGATCTTCCTCGCGGCCCTGGTGGGGGGACGCATCCAGGGTGCGACCCCGAGGGTCATGGGCGAGGTGCTCACGGCCACCGTCAAGCAGATGACGCCCACGATCATCACCATGCTCTCGGTCCTTGGCTGCGCGAAGGTTATGGGCTATTCGGGCATGATATCGTCCATCTCCGCCTTCTGCATCGGCGTCGCGGGCGCCCTGTTCCCGCTCCTCGCCCCTTGGGTGGGCATGGTCGGGGCGTTCGTCACCGGATCCGGCACGAGCTCCGGCATGCTCTTCGGCCCCGTCCAGAACGAGGCGGCCCGTGCGCTTTCCGCCGATCCCTATTGGATGGTCGGCCTCAACTCCCTCGGTGTCGCCGCCGGCAAGATGCTCTCGCCCCAGACCCTGGCCATCGGTCTGGCCGCGGTTCGCGTCGTGGGGAAGGATGCCGAGCTGCTCCGGGCCATCCTCCCATATGCGATCGCGTTCCTGCTCGCCATGTCCGCACTCGCCATGGCAGGTGCCGCGCTCTAGTCGGCCTCGCCCTCGCGCCCTCGGTAAGGTGTTTGTGGTGACCCTGAGAATAAGTTGACTAGTAAACATCTATTCGTAGAATGGTCAGAAACTGACGGTATCGCCTTGAGTGATGGATAGGGGTGTGGTGATGGGGGAGACGCGTTTCGAGGACTTCGTGGGGCTCATCACCGCGCTCTCCAAGGAGATCCAGCGCATCAAGGCCCGCGAGGCCGCCAAGCTCGGCCTCAAAGGGGCCGACATCATGTGCCTCTACTACCTGCGCCGCCATCCCGAGGGCCTCACGAGCGCTGAGCTCGCCCGGCATGCGGGCGTCACCCGCGCCGCCGTCTCGCGAGCGCTCGTGGACCTGGAGGCGGAGGGGTTCGTCCGCGTCTCCGAATCGGAGGAGTCCACGCGCTATAGGGCGCTGTTGTTCCTGACCGATCGGGGCAACGCCGCGATGGACTCGGCGGACGCCGTCATCTCATGCGTGGTCAGGGAGGCTGGCGAGGAGCTCGGAGACGTCCAGCGCTCCCACATGTACGCCTCCCTCGCCACCGTCCTCGCCCGCCTCAGGAAGATCTCGCGCGACTGACCCATCCGGTCTCCGCAGAAGAAAGGAGCGAACATGGCCGTTCGCATCATCACCGACTCGGCAAGCGACATGAGCGGGGCGGAGCATCCCGGTCTCACCGTCTTGCCCCTCTCCATCGTCTTCGGAGACACCGTCTACCAAGACGGGGTCGACATAAGCCATCGTCGCTTCTACGAGCTGCTCATGGAGGGCGAGAGCCTTCCCAGCACCGGGCAGGTCAACCCCTTCGCCTTCGGCCAGGCCTTCGAGCGCGCCCTCGCCGACGGCGAGGAGGTCGTGGCCATCACGATCTCCTCGAAGCTCTCGGGCACCCATCAGAGCGCTGTCATCGCCGCCGAGGATGTCCAGGGTGAGGTGCATGTCGTTGATTCTCTCAGCGCGGCGGTGGGGGAGCGCTCCCTCGTCTGTCATGCGCTCCGCCTGGCCGACGAGGGCCTGGGCGCCGCTCAGATCGTCCGCGAGATCGAGCGCCTGCGCGAGCGCGTCGTGGTCATCGCCCTGCTCGACACCTTGGAGTACCTCCGTCGCGGCGGGCGCATCTCCAACACGGCCGGGGCTATCGGCGAGATGCTCTCCATCAAGCCCCTCGTCACGATATCGGATGGCGAGGTCGTCATGCTCGGCAAGGCTCGCGGCGGCAAGAACGGACGCAAGCTTCTGGTCAAGGAGGTCGATCTGGCGGGCATCGATCCCTCGATGCCCATGGAGTTCGCCTATTCGGGCATCGATTCCGATCATCTTCAGAGGTTCATCGACGAGAATCGCGAGAAGCTCTCCGTCGGCATCGCGGGGGACCCCTCCGTCCACTCACTCGGCGCGACCATCGGCACCCATGTGGGGCCCGGTGCGATCGTGCTCGGCTTCCTCAGGAATGCGTAGAGGGATTCGGGATTCCCCTCCAAAGACCCTTCGCCAGCGCATGCGGTCCCAAAAGGCGCTACCATAACGGGTCGTCACCCCATGAACATCGCGGGTGACGGCCCGTCTTCGTTCGGTGCCGGAGCGCATCCCGGCTTCCCGCCGCGGGACCCTCCCGCACCCGGTCCTCCATTGGGGTTGAGAGATGATCAAGGCAGCGTTTTTCGATATCGATGGTACCCTCTTGAGTTTCAAGACCCATCTCATGCCCGAATCCACCAAGCGCGCCCTCGCCGCGCTTCGGGAGCGTGGGGTGCTCACGATCGTCTCGTCGGGGCGCCCGACCTACCAGCTCCCCCCATGCATCGCCACGGGGTTCGACGCATATGTCACCTTGAACGGACAGCTCTGCCTCGATCGCGAGGGCGTGTTCCGCAGCGTCCCGATCGCCCCCGCATCCGTGCGTATGATCGTCGATCAGGTTCGCGACGGGGCCTATGACGTGCTCGTGCTGCAGGAGAAGCGCTCCTTTTGCAACGCCCGCAGCGAGCGGGTCCTCGCGGCCGGGACGAACGCCGGTCTCGACTACGAGCAGGATGACATCTCGTGCGCCCTC
This sequence comes from Collinsella sp., assembly GCA_034088265.1. Lineage (GTDB taxonomy): Bacteria > Actinomycetota > Coriobacteriia > Coriobacteriales > Coriobacteriaceae > Collinsella. The sequence goes on from JAXDWR010000004.1 coordinate 13,484, forward strand.
ACGGCTCCGGTCTACCAGTTCTGCGCCTTCATCGATCCCGCCGACGAGCACGTGCTCACCGATCGGGTGCCCGGCATCTCCACGACCCGTTGGACGGATATCTTCTGCGATGTCGTGCCCGACCAGGGCGGGAAATCCTTCGGTGTCCGCGCTGCGCTCGAACGTTATGGGATCTCGCCCGAGGAGGCCGTGGCCTTCGGCGATGGGGAGAACGACCTCTCCATGTTCGACGCCGTGGGGACGAGCGTCGCCATGGGGAACTCCTGGGACATCGTGAAGGACCATGCCGACCTCGTTACCTCGTCCGTTGACGAAGACGGCATCCTTCGTGCCTGCGAGCGGCTCGGATTGATCTGAGCTCGGACCGGGTCGCGGTGTCCGGGACGGGTGCGCCCATCCCTTAAAAGCGAACCTCGAATCCCCGTTCACCCTCCATCTCGGGAAGGGGGGCGGCCTCATCCATCCAGATGCGGTTGTTGAACGGGTGGTAGAGTTCGTGCACCAGATCGAGGTGTTTGGCGATGGCCTCGCCGGTTCCCTGCAGCTCCATGATGACGGAGCCATCGCTCTCGTTTCTGACCCATCCGGTGGTCCCGGCCCTCTTGGCGACATCCCGGTTGGTCCAACGGAAGCCGACCCCTTGGACGGTCCCCACGAACCGCATATGGAAGCGAAGGGGGAGGGAGGCGTCATCTCCCTCGTTCGCTCGCAAGGGCGCGAGCAGCTCCTCCTCGATGGGGCTGCGGAGATCTGCGCGGCTTGGCTTGGCCCGCGCATCCCCCTCGCCGCCTCCATGGGAGAAGACCAGCCGATCGAGCAATCCCATGGGCAACCCCCCTATCTAGGCGCGGTCGGCGGGGAAGACGACGCCGGCCTGACGACGCGCCTCGTCCATGACGCGCAGCGACGCCAGCGTGATGGCGCGGAAGGACAAGGTGTCCCCAAAGGGGCCGCACGGGGCCGAGCCGGCGGGAGCGCCCTGCCCCACCGCCTCGACGGCGGTCACGAAGTCGGCGAGCTCGTGGCACATGCTGTTCTCGCAGGGAGGGAGGTCGACCTCGGTCGTCTGCGTCTCGGTGCTCGAATAGCCCATCTGCTTGGCGGCGTTGCGGACCGCGACGCCGCGCATGTCGATGCGGACGTGGGAGGGTGTCGAGATGGCGTCGAGCGTCCAGGTCCCGAGCTCCCCCTCGACCTGGTTCTCGGCGAGATCGGCGGTTATCTTCGAGTAGTGCAGGGTGACCACCTTGCCAGCGTAGCGCGCGCAGATGACCCCTGCGCCGTCGATGGGTCCGTGGGTGAGCTCACGGGTGGCTTCGTCGAGGAGGGCGGGGGCGCAGGAGATGGAATCGGGCTCACCGAAGAGCGCGATCATGGGCTCGACGCAGTAGACGCCTATGTCCATGAGGGCTCCGGAGGCCATGTCGCAGTCGAAGATGTTGGTGCGCTTGCCGGCGAGGATGTCGTCGTAGCGCGAGGAGTACTTGCCGAAGCGCAGCGTCGCGCGACGGACGGTGCCGATCCCGTCGAGCAGGCCGGCCGCTTGGTGGAAGGCGGGGTCATGCAGGGGTCGCATGGCCTCGAGGGCGATGACGCCCGCCTCGTCGGCGGCACGGAAGACCTCGGCGGCC
>JAXDWR010000005.1:0-25612 GCA_034088265.1 Collinsella sp.
AAGATCAACCAGCGCGTGAACGCCTATCTGCGCCAGATTGTCTCGGAGCTCTCCCGCTCCGGCGAGCTGCCCCCGCAGACCCATGCCTACTCCGTCTACAAGGAGCCCGGCCCCATCGGCTCGTTCCGCTTCTGCTTCATCCGCAAGACCCTCGCCCCCGAATCCGACGTGGACCAGCGCGAGCGCCATGCCATCGCCATGAAATACGCCATCCGCCGCTTCGCAGGATCCCCGGTGCAGTGGTTCGGCCTCGAGAACTCCAGCGTCTTCTACGAGTACGTCCCGCTCTTCACCAAGTTCAAGAGCGTCGACCGCCTGACGCGCATCGCCCCCACCGACAGGCCCTAGCGCAAGCATCCGAAGATGACGAGAAGGGCGAGTCCGCAGACAGCGGGCTCGCCCTTCTTCATGGCGATCGGCCCTCGCTCGCGTTCGGCCATCTCCATCCGACACTCGGACCTAGCGCCTTCCGAGCCAGTTATCGAGCCACCATCCCATCGATCGATCCATCTCGGCCATGAACTCGCTCGTGTGCTTGCGCGTGTAGATATCCCTCACGCGAGCGCCGCTCTTCGTCGCATGGGGCCTGAAGATCCGATCCATCTCGGCCACCTGTCCGTCGAGCGTCTCGCGGTCGGCGCGCATATAGCGCTCGGGCATCACCAGGTTGCAGACAGGATGCTCCTTTGCCGGACGCTCCTTGTGCGGCACCCCCAAGACGAGCATGGAAAGCGGGATCGTATGGGTCGGCAAGTCCAGCAGCTCTGATACATCCTCGGCGTTCTCGATGATGTCGCCGATATAGCAGCTGCCCACACCCAAGGACTCCGCAGCGAGGGCGGCAGTCTGGGCCGCGATGATGGCATCTTGGCAGGCGATGGCGAAATCGCCCAGATTGGGCTCGCGACGCGGCTCCTTGCCCGTCTGCGCGACGAAATCCGGATCGAAGCACCCCGTGTACTCGAAGAGGTCGATCCACTTGCGATAGTCGACCACGAACACGAGAGCCCAGGGGGCCGTCGCGATGAAGGGCTGGTTGTCGCAAAGGATCGAGAGTCGCTCAAGCGTCGCTCGCTCCCGGATATCGATGATCGAGTACATCATCATCGCACCGGCTGACGGGGCGCAGCTCGCGGCACGCAGGATCGCCGCGCGCTTGTCATCGCCCACCTCGGCGTCCGCGAACTTGCGCGTTGAGGTGCGTCCCGCTATGACCCTCAGCATCTCGTTGCCCTCGACAGTCGACTCCATCGTCGTCTTATCCATGTCTCTCCTTGCCTCGTCGTGGCCCGGGCACCGCGGCGCCCATGGGAAACGGCCCGCCGCCAAGCTCTGGCGGCGGGCCGTTGGACCCTATTTTATCTTCGTCGTGCCCGGTGCGAGATTGGGGTCGGTCTCATTGGCCGCGGACTGGAAGTTCTTCGCATATATGCTCTTCCCGTCTCGGAACAACTCGTAGTACTGCATCATCGCCAAGTCATGTCGGACATCGACGGCGTCCTTCGCACTGGGGCCCAGGGAGCCGGTGCCCTTATCCGATGCCGCGCTCGAGAGATACCAGCGCGAATCGCGGTCCTCGAAGCCCGTCGAGTTGATCGCCGGTAGGGCCTCGCGCGCGACGATATGGGCCTTCCGGTAGTCCGACATCGGCGCGCCGATGAGGTCCAGGAGCACGCTGCCCAGGTAGTTGGTCGAGAGCTCCTTCACGTCGCTCTTCTGCTCACGGCCCGCCACGTCGTAGTTCGCCCAGATGACGTAGTCCGTCTGCCAGAGCCGCTCCGCATGGACGGCGGGATCCTCGCCGGGGAACCAGGCCTCGTTGTAGCGGTCGGGGAAGAACGGCTGATGGTCGCCGAAGAACACCAGGATAACCTTGCGATCGAGCTTGCTCAGACGCGCCATGAAGTCCTCGAGCGCGCGGTCCGACTCCTCGATGAGCGCCAGGTACTCGTTGACCTCGGCATCCGGCATGCCATCGATCGCATAGTTGACCTGCTTGTCATAGGGCAATAGACCGGTGTTGTAGCCGGAATGGTTCTGCATCGTCACATCGAAGATGAACTGCGGGGCCTCGTCCTCCTCGAGCATCTGGAGGATGCGGTCGTAGGTCGCCTGGTCCGTCACCATCCCACGCAGCGTCTCGGAGCCTTGGAAGTCCTTGATGGTGAGGAACTGATCGAACCCGAAGTCCTTGTACACGTTCTCGCGGTTCCAGTTGGTGGCGTGGTTGGGATGGATCGCGGTCGTCTTGTACCCCAGCGCCTTGAACTGCTCGGCGAGGCTCTCGGTGCGCGCGAGATCGTAGATCGTGTAGGGATAGACACCCGGCCCCAGGAACGCCATCGAGTTGCCGGTGAGGTACTCGAACTCGGTGTTGCAGGTTCCGCCGCCGTAGGCCGACACGTAGAGCGTGCCGCGCTGGAGGGCGTCGGGGATGTTCTTGAAGAACTGCGGCCCCTCGTAGCCGGAGTGCAGGTTCTGGTAGATGGAGAGGTCGGCGAAGGTCTCGTTCATGATTGTGATGACCGTCGGCTGCTCCTCATCGAACTGGGCGGCCGCCTGGACGCGACCGTCGCTCTGGCCCTGCTCGGCGTCGTAGCGGGCGGCGTAGTCCTCCATCATGCCCTTTGCGGCATCCACGCTGTATCCCTCAGGAAGCGGGGGCTTGATGGTCTGGGCACCCGAGATGAAGCTCGGGAGGAAGCCCTGGCGGTAGTAGCTCTCGAGCGGCCTCCAGGTGTAGATCTGGATGCGAAGGGTGTTGTAGTAGTCGACCATCGTCACGTGCGCGGCCACTCCGCCCAGGCAGATGAGGCCGACGAGGATGTTGACGAGGAGAGCGCGGCGGTCGCCGCGGGTCGAGGCGGGGCGCAGCATGGCCGCCATGCGGCAAGACATCACGGACAACGCCAAGAGGGCCATGCCATAGAGGCAGAAGGGTGTGAGGGAGTAGACGTAGCCCGACCCGCTGACCGCGACCGCGGTGGAGAGCGCCGAGATGTCGCCCGGCGCGATGGGCATGGACTTGAAGGTGATGACGAAGTACTCCGCAATGCCTATGAGATGCAGGACGAGGGCAGCGATGGCGGGCGCGACCGAACGACGCTGGAACAGGAGGAAGAGGCCGATCATGACGAAGGAGATCAGCATCCACTCGAGCAGGAAGCAGAGCGGGTACATCCAGAGCAGGTTATGGTTGCTCGGGACCTCGAGGGCGAGGGTGGCGAAGAGCCCGGCGACGAGCATCAAGATGATCGAGGGGACGATCGGCGGGATCGGACGGCCCCTGAAGGAGGTCAACGCGTCGAGGCGAGCACGGACCATCCCCCCGTGCGCGGCCACATGGGAGCACCCCAGGAGGATCGCGTTGACCACAATGGGGGCGACCAGATCATCCGACACCATGCCGAACGCGGCATAGATGCCGACGAAGGCCTGGATGACCAGGAACGGGAGGGCCGAGACGATGCGACGGCGAGCGTCCCCGCGCGAAGGCGCATCCTGTTCGGTGGCATCGACGGGGAAGGGATCGCGCACGAGCATGCCGAGCGCGGCGGCGAGGGAAGCCAGCGTGATGATTGCGACGAGCATGTGTAACCTCTTGGATCTTCACTCCATCATGAGGCGCGGAGCGTTCCCCATGAGCGACTACGTGGTTCTTGCACCCATACTAGCCTCCCATTGTCGACTTTTTGTCAAAGTCTTGGCGCCGAGCCAGACCGCGTCCGCGCATTACAACGAATGCACATAATGCGGGAGAGCGCGACGCATGGATGCACGCGCCCGCGTCCCCTGCCCCCTTCGATGTAAAACGGGGGCGCCCCGCGCGATGCGGGACGCCCCCGTGAGTCGGTGCGTGGCCCGAGCCTTAGGCGAGGGGCTGGGACCCGTTGGCGAAGACCTTGATGACGTGCTCGTAGTCGGCGCAGAAGGCCTCGTAGGCGGTCACGGTCATCTGGTGGTAGTAGGCGGCCTCGCCGGGCTTGACGGTCGCGGCGACGGCCTCGCCCGCGGCCTTGGATCCGTAGGTGAAGTAGTTCACCTTGCGGATGCCCGCATCGATGGCCTTGTGGTAGTCCTCGTCGGAGACGCCCGAGCCACCGTGCATGACCAGCGGCGTCAGGGTGCGCTGACGGATCTGCTCCAAAACGTCGAAGGAGAGGTTCGGCTCACCCTTGTAGAGGCCGTGGACCGTGCCGAAGGAGACGGCGAGGATGTCGCAACCCGTCGCCTCGATGAACTCGCGGGCCTGGTCGGGGTTGGTGTAGATGGCGCCGGCCTCCTCGGCGGTGCCGCCCTCGACCTTGGAGCCGGCCTCGCGCGAGCCCATGGATCCGAGCTCGCACTCAAGGCCGCAGTCGAAGTCGTGGCACATCTGGGCGGCGCGATGCCCCAGCTCGACGTTGCGCTCGTAAGGGAGCATCGACCCGTCGAACATGGCGCCGTTGAAACCGAGCTCGAGGGCACGGCGCATGTAGGAGAGATCCTCGCAGTGGTCGAGGTGGACGCAGACGGGAACGGAGGCGCGCTCCGCGAGCGAGACGAGGACCGGCCCGATCACATCGAGGGGGGTGATCTCCTCATGGCCCTGGGCATGATCGATGATGACGGGATACCCCAGCTTCTCCGCCATATCGACCGCCGCGCGCGCGGACTCGAGGCTCGGCGAGTTGAAGGCGCCGATCGCCATGTTGTTTTGCTCGGCGATGGCGGTGATGTCGCGCAGGTTAACGAGCATGGTCACGTTCCTTTCCTGAACTGCGTTAAAACGCACCCGAGGGACAGCGGTCCCCATGTTCCCCGTATCGTATCCCAAATCCCCAAACTTGTACAGTAGAATGAGGACAAGCTGACGAACGGTATGAAAACGCCCGTGAGGGTCGGCCTATTTGAGAAGCGCCTCGCAGGCCGCCGTCGCCACTCGCGCGAGGTCGCCGGCATCCGGATGCGAGGCAGCGGCATCGTAGTTGTCGATCATGGCCAAGATGTGCTCGTCCTCGGGCTTCTCGGCGAGCATCGCCTCATAGCGGCGACGGACGGCCGGGGACATCTTGCCCTGGCACATGGCCCCGCCCTCGTAGCGGACGCCCTCGGGGAGCTTGGCGCTCACGCCGGACAGGATGCGCTCGAAATACTCCTCGGAGCCGCCGAAGCCCGCGGTGCCGAAGAGGAAGACGCGCTGATCGCCGAGGGACGCCAGGAGCTTGTCGACCGGAGCCGTGCAGGTCCCCTTATCGCACCAGAATCCGATGGCGAGCTCGTCGGCGCGGGAGGCGCAGGCGATCGCCTCCTCGACGTTGGCGGCGCCCAGGATCACGAGGTCGGCATCCCGTCCCCGGGACGTCATCTCGGCCTTGATCGCCTCGGCGACCTGTCGGGTGTTTCCCCCCGCGCTGTTGACGATGATCACGCATGACATGATTTGTCCTCCTTGCCCTATTCAATCCAAACCGACCCCTACTATTCCCCATTGGCCGCGCCATGGGCGAACGTTGGGGAATGTGACAATCCCCACACACTCCGACGGTCGGCACGATGCGAAGCGGCCAAAACGCCGCTAGCGCTCCATCTGGGCTCGGTTGAGGTCGGCGTAGAAACCCTGGGCGGCCATGAGCTCGTCGTGGGTGCCCCGCTCCACGATCCCTCCGTCGCGCATGACGAGGATGCAGTCGGCGTCTCGGATGGTCGAGAGGCGATGGGCCACCACGAAGCTCGTGCGTCCCCTCATCAACTCGTCGAACGCCTGTTGGACCTGGAGCTCCGTCCGGGTGTCGATGGAGCTCGTCGCCTCGTCCAGCAGCAGGATCGCGGGATCGGCGAGCATCGCGCGGGCGATGCAGACCAACTGCCGCTGCCCTTGGGAGAACGAGCCGCCGCCCTCCCCGATCACGGTGTCGTATCCCTGCGGGAGCGCTTCGATAAAGCTCGCGGCGCGGGCGCGGCGCGCGGCCTCGCGGACCTCGTCGCGCGTGGCCCCCGGCTTGCCGTACGCTATGTTGTCGTGCACCGACCCCTCGAAGAGCCAGGTCTCCTGCAGGACCATGCCGAACTTCCGCCTCAAGTCCGAGCGGGACATCCCCGCCACGTCCACGCCGTCGACCAGGATCCGCCCCTCATCCACATCGTAGAAGCGCAAAAGGAGATTGATGAGCGTCGTCTTGCCGCACCCCGTGGGGCCCACGAGCGCGATGCGCTCGCCCGGGCGCGCGTGGATGCAGATGTCGTGCAGGAGCGGGGCGTCCTTTCGATACCCGAACCCCACATGGTCGAAGACCACCTCCCCGCGCGCGGGCCCGCACGTCGGGGCGGAAGGGCCGTCGTCCTCCTCCGGGGCATCGATCAGCGAGAACAGACGGCGAGCCGACGCATAGGCGGTCTGGATCTGCGTCACCACGCCCGTGATCTCGTTGAAAGGCTTGGTGTACTGGTTGGCATAGGATAAAAACGTCTGGACCCCGCCGACGGTCAGGGGGGCGGGGACGCCCGTTATGACGCAGGCGCAGCCGGCGACCGCCACGACCGCATAGATGATGTTGTTGATGAAACGCGTCCCGGGGTTCGAGAGCGAGCTCAGGAACTGCGCGCGCTCGCCCGCGCCGCACAACTCCTCGTTGATGCTCCCGAAGCGCAGCTCGGCGCGCGGGCCATAGACGAAGGCCGCGACCAGGCGCTGGTTGCCGACGTACTCCTCGATATGCCCGCTCAGCTGCCCCTGTATCCCCTGTTGCGCCGTGAAGCTGCTGCCGGAGAGCCGCGCGATGCCCGCCGCGGCCAGGATGGAGAGCGGCGTCACGAGCGCGACGATCGTTGCCATGGGGAGCGACACCGAGACCATGAAGGCAAGGGTCCCCACGATGGTGACGATGCCCGAGAACAGCTGCGAGAGACCCTGGAGCAGACCATCGCCGACCTGGTCGGCGTCGTTGACCACGCGCGAGATGAGGTCGCCATGGGAGCGGGAGTCGACGAAGGACATGGGCACGCGCGAGAGCTTGTCGTTCGCCTCAACGCGCAGTTCGCGCACGGCCTCGAAAACGAGCCGGTTGACGAGATAGCCCTGCAGCCACTGAAAGGCCGCTGCACCGACCACGACGAGGGCGAGCTGCGCGATCGTGGGGGCGAGGGCGGGGAAATCGACCCGCCCGGCGCCGATGATGCAGTCGATGCCCCGACCAATGAGGATGGGGATGTAGAGCTGCAGGATGACGGAGGCGGCGGCTGACACGAACGAGCCGGCGAAGGGAAGCGCATGCGGGCGCACATAGCCCCATAGACGACGCGTCACCGCGGCGACGCCCATCCGCGACGTCCCCTCCTCGTGGCGCCGTCCAGACGGTCCGCCCTCGTTGCCCGAGATGCTCGCCGTGACGGTCGAGACGGATCCCACCGATGCATACGGGTTAGACATGCGCGACCGCCCCCTCCTCGGACCCCGAGCCTAGGGCCGCGACCTCCACATGCTGCGACTGGCAGATCTCGCGATACACCGCGCAGGTCCCGATGAGCTCCTCGTGGCCACCCAGACCCACGACCCTGCCATGCCTCATCACGCAGATGAGGTCAGCGTCGCGCACGGACGAGACGCGCTGCGAGACGATGACGGTGCTCCGCGGCGAGCCATGGCCGCATTGACGCCGAAACCGAAGCGCGCGCCGGAGAGATGAATCCGTCCTGGCGTCGAGGGCCGAGGACGCATCATCGAGGATGAGGACGCTCGGGTCGCCAACCAGGGCGCGGGCGATCGAGAGGCGCTGGCGCTGCCCTCCCGAGAAGTTCCTTCCGCCGGCCTCCACGCGCGCATCCAGCCCCCCGGGCAGCGCGCGGACGAAATCAGCCGCCTGCGCGGTCTCGAGCGCGTCCCACAGCTCGGCGTCATCCGCATCGGGATCGCGCCAGTCGAGGTTGGAGCGGATCGTCCCCGAGACGAGCGACGCCTCCTGCGGGACGAGTGAGACCTCACCCCTCAGCCTGGCGATCGGCCAGGAGCGGACATCGACGCCGAGGACCTCGACGGACCCGGAGCAGACGTCGTAGAGCCTCGGAATGAGCTGAACCAGGCTCGACTTCCCCGAACCGGTCCCACCTATGACGCCCAGGGTCCCGCCCACGGGGAGCTCGAGCGACACATCGTCGAGCGCCGGGGCGGATGCGCCCTCGTGGGAGAACGAGACCCCGTTGAAGCGGATCGCCGCCAACGCCCGCACCAAGATGTGGTCGTCGATGCGTGGGTCGGGCGTGACCGGGTCAGCGATCGCGCCCTCGCACGCCAGGACCTCCCCGATACGGGAAGCGCTGGCGCTCGCCTTGGTGAAGATGACGACGAGGTTGGCCACGTACACGATCGAGAGCAGCGTCTGCGTCATGTAGCTCACGAAGGCGACGACGTCCCCCTGCGTCAGATCGCCCGCGTCGACCTGGAGGCCGCCCGCCCACAGGATCGCGCAGACGGCGAGGTTCATGATGAGGAGGGTGACGGGGTTGAGGACACTCGAGAGCCTTCCCACCGCCAACGCGATCCTCGCCTGAACCCGCGCTGCGTCATCAAAGCGGGCCCGCTCGTGTCCCTCGCGTGCGAAGGCGCGGACCACGCGGGCTCCCTCGAGGCCCTCGCGGGCAATGAGGGCGAGGCGATCGAGCTGGGATTGCATGCGCTTGAAATAGGGGACGCACCGCGCCATGACGATCCAGAACACGATGCCGACGAGCGGGGTGGAGATCAGGAAGATCGCGCCGAGTCGCACGTCGATCGTGAGAGCCGCGACCATGGATCCGATCGCAAGGAGCGGCCAGCGGATGAGCTGGCGGATCGCCAGGGCGACGGCGAGCTGCACCTGGTTGACGTCGTTGGTGATGCGCGTGATGAGCGAGGGCGTGCCGAAACGATCAAGCTCGGCGTAGGAGAACCCGTTGATGCGATGGTACATCTCGCGGCGGATGTCGGTGCCCATGCCCTGAGATGCGAGGGCGGCGGCCTTCTGGCAGATAAGCGTGAAGAGGAGGCCGCCCACGGCCATGGCGATCAGGATCGCTCCGTAGCGAACCACGACCGCGGTGTCACGCAGGGTGATCCCCTCGTCGATCATGCGCGCGATGACGAGCGGGGTAATGAGGTCGAACAACACCTCGACGAGCTTGGTCAGGGGACCGACGATGAGATGGCGACGGTACACGCCGCCGAAACGCCGAAGAAGACTGAGCATGAGGGACCCTCGGTCCGCATAGCGGGTTGAAGCCACCCATCCCCCGATGGGACGATGGATGGGGCGCGGCGAGCGAGGCATCCGTCCCGCGCGCGGCACGGACTGAAATGAAAAGCCCCGTGCGCTCGATGGATCCGGGTGCCCGTCAGAGGCTCCTTATGGCTGCTTCCTTCCGGACCTGACCAGATTCGGAACATATCGTCACCCGAACCCATCAAACGCACGAGACGTTCGTTCCATGGTAGCCCCTCGCCGCGCCCGCGTCGAGGGGAAGTTGCCCCTGCCGATTATCACCACATCGATTCGGGCGGGGACCCGTCCTCATCCGCGCGAGAGCAGGTGCGCCCGGATGGCCGCCTCGCCCGCGCAGACCAAGTTCCTGTGGGCCTCGTCGGGCCTCATGGCGCGATCGATCCCCATGGGCTCGCGCAGGATCGGCAGGACCAGGTCGACGCCGGCATCGTAGACGGGGTCGAGATCATAGGAACGACCCCCCACCACGGCGATCACCGGCCGCCCAAGCCGCTTGGCACGGGAGGCCACCGCGACCGGCGCCTTGCCCCGGGCGCTCTGGCCATCGATCATGCCCTCGCCCGTGATGACCAGATCGGCCTCGCGCGCCAGCTCGTCGAAGTCGAGCAGGTCGAGCATGGCCGTCGCCCCCGAGGTGAGGCGGGCACCCAGGGCGAGCATGGCTGCGCCCAACCCCCCTGCGGATCCCGCGCCGGGAACGCCCGCGACGAAGCGGAAGCGGCGGGCCCGGGAGCCCGGATGCGTCTCGTCCCAAGCGGTGCGCGCACGGTCGAGCTGGGTGGCGAAACCGGCCATCCAGGCATCGAGCTGGTCGAAGAGGGTTGGACGGTCGCCCCTCGGAGTGGGGAGGTCGGCCAAGCCCTTCTGCGGACCGAAGACGCGCACCGCGCCCCTCCTGCCAACCAACGGGTTGTCCACATCCGTCCAGGCGATGAGCTCGACGCCCTCCAGACGCTCGAGGGCGGGCGCGAGGTCGACGCTCGCCAGGGAACCGAGGCCAGCGAGACCCGGGGCTATGGGACGGCCGTCCCCGTCGAGCAGCCGGGCGCCCAGGGACGTCAGGAGCCCGGCGCCGCCATCGCTCGTCGCGCTGCCGCCCAATCCCAGGTACACGGTGCGGGCACCGGCCTCGACGGCGTCGAGGAGCAGCTGCCCCACACCGGCGCTCGAGGCGCGCAGCGCCGCATCGTGCGTGCGCTCCGAGAAGGCGATCCCCGCGGCCGAGGCCATCTCCATCACCGCGACCCCGTCGGAGGTGAGCAGGTACGAGGCGGCGACCTCGTCGCCAAAGGGATCATCCACCCGAGCCTCGACCAATTCGCCGTCGAGCACCGCATCCATGGCGAGCACGGTCCCCTCACCACCATCGGCCAGGGGCATGCACGAGATATGCGCATCGGGGGCGGCGCGACGTATGCCCTCGGCCACGGAACGCTCGGCGCGCTCACTCGTCAACGACCCCTTGAACGAGTCGATCGCGAGCAGCACGTGCGGCGCCCTGGGGGCGGCGCGGCGCTGGGTCGGGGCGGGGGGACGGGGGACGGAGCGGGCCTCGTCGCGCTTGCGCAGATGCTCGGACTCATGGGAGAGGCCCGTTGACGGTGCCTCCGCCGAGCGGCGCGCCCGCAGATCCGCGAAAAACGAGCGGAGGAGCGACGCGCACTCCTCGCGAAGCACGCCGGGGACCACCTCGAACGAGTGGTTGAGACGGGGATCCGAGGAGAGGTCGAAGAGGGTCCCGAGGGCACCGCCCTTGGGATCGGGGGCACCATAGACGCAGCGATCGACGCGTGCGTTGACCATGAGGCCCGCGCACATGGTACAGGGCTCGAGGGTCACGTAGACCGTGCATCCAGACAGCCGCCAGCGGCCGAGGGCCCGGGCGGCGGCGAGCAGGGCCGAGAACTCGGCATGGGCCGAGGGATCGTCCTTCACCTCGCGCAGGTTGTGGGCGCGCGCGATGATCTCGCCCTCGTGGACCACCACGGCCCCGATGGGGACCTCCCCCAGATCGGCGGCGAGACGCGCCTCGGCGAGCGCCTCGCGCATGAAGCACTCGTCATCTGCCATGCTCGGCCCCCCAACTTCGTCCATCATCGTCTGCCTCCCGCCCGTCGAGATGATTCGATGCTATCATTACCAATCACGGAGAGATGGCAGAGCGGTTGAATGCGGCGGTCTTGAAAACCGTTGGGCGCGCAAGCGTTCCGGGGGTTCGAATCCCCCTCTCTCCGCCAGTCGCGACAAAGGAGCCCCGTCCCAGCCTCGAGCCGGGGCGGGGCTCCCCCCATATCCATATCTGTCGCGGGAGCTGACCTCATTCGTCCAAGATGCGACCGGCCAGATGCGCGGAGGTCTGGACGAACGAGCCCGCCGCTGCGCGGCGATCGGGGGTCTCCCACCAGAGAAGAAGGGCGCGGACCACCCCGCCCGCGGCGAACTCGCAGCGCATCTCGAGGTCATCCGGCCTCATGGTGGGAGCTGACTCGTCCCCGAGCGCGCGGGCCTTGAAGGCCTCGGCGATCTTCTCGCATACCACGAGCAGCATCATGCCCGACATGGAGCTCGCGAAGATATTGTCCATCAGGGCCTCGTGATCAAGCAGGTACTCCGAGAGCTGGGCGAGGATCGCCGTGCGCTCCGCGTCGTCCCCCTCCGCGACGTCATCGGAATCCCCCTTGTCGGCAGCGAGCCGGCCGCGCTCGACAAGCTCGGTCTTGAGGCTCTCGACGTAGAACGAGAAGAACTCGGCCTTGTCGGCGAAGTGCTTGTAGAACGTCGTCCGCCGGATCATCGCCTCCTCGCACAGCATGGCGATCGTCACATCCTCGAACCGGTTCCGTGAGAGCAGCTCGGTGCAGGCGCCGATGAGCGCCTGATATGTCTTGCGTACACGCAGATCCATCGTGGTCGTCCCTCATCAATCCAACAGCGTCCGGGAATCCCTCCCCGTTTCCAATCATGTCTCTTAGCGTACATATGTCAACATATGGAAGTAATGGGGAGCACCCTTCCACCCTGTGCGTCCCTCACTGTGCGCGTGGTGGAGGGTATACTCTATAACATCACGCGCGCGGGGGCATCATCGACCCGCGCGACATCACCAACGGGAACGCTGAAGGCTGGTCATCATGTTATTCCTCATCATCGGCGCCATCGTCATCCTCATCGTCATCGCCGGCATCTACAACAACATGGTCACCCTGCGCAACCGCATCGACAACGCGTGGCAGAACATCGACACGCAGCTCCAGCGCAGGAACGACCTCGTCCCCAACCTCGTCGAGACGGTCAAGGGCTACGCCACCCACGAGCGCGAGACGCTCGATGCGGTCACCACCGCCCGCTCCGCCGCTGTCTCCGCCAGCACCCCTGAGGAGAAGATCGCCGCCGACAACCTGTTGACAGGCGCCCTGCGCCAGCTCCTGGCCGTCGCCGAGGCCTATCCCGACCTCAAGGCCAACACCAACTTCTCGCAGCTCCAGGCAACGCTCGAGGAGACCGAGAACAAGATCTCCTACGCGCGCCAGAGCTACAACGACTGCGTGCTCAAGTACAACAACGCCATCCAGACCTTCCCCGGCAACATCTTCGCGGGCATCTTCCAGTTCAAGGAGCGCTCCGGCTTCGAGGCGGCAGCCTCCGCTCGCGAGACCCCGACCGTCAAGTTCTAGCGCATATGGCCAACGGCACCGAGAGCCTGGATCCGCAGGCATCCACCGAAGTGTCCCGCACCGCGGATAAGGCCGCACGGCGGAATCGCTATATCCCTGCTCTCGACGGCATCCGCGCGCTCGCCGTCGTCGCCGTCGTCCTCTACCACCTTGGATTCAGATGGATCCAAGGTGGTCTGCTCGGCGTCACCATGTTCTTCGCCATATCGGGTTTCATCATCACGCGCCTGCTCCTCAACGAGTTCTCGCAGACCGGCAAGATCGACCTAAAGTCCTTCTGGATCCGCAGGGCGCGCAGGCTCCTCCCCGCCATCGTCGCCCTCATCGTGGTCGTCATCCTGCTCTGCGCGATCTTCAACCGCGTCATGCTCACCAAGATGAGGCCGGATATCCTCCCCTCCCTCCTCTTCTTCAACAACTGGTGGCAGATCCTCCAGAACGTCTCGTACTTCGACGCCCTCGGCGACCCCTCGCCCCTCACGCATTTCTGGTCGCTCGCCATCGAGGAGCAGTTCTACCTCATCTGGCCCGTCCTGCTCTTCGCCCTGCTCTCCATCAAGGCCCCGCACGCCGCCATCCGCCGCGGCATCTTGGCCATGGGAGCCGTCTCGGCCCTCGCGATGGCCCTGCTCTACACCCCCGCGCTCGATCCAAGCCGCATCTATTACGGCACCGACACGAGGGTGTTCTCGCTGCTTCTCGGCGCCTGGCTCGCCTTCATCCCACTCGAGTCCATGACGCCGCGCGGCATCCTCGCACTCGTCGGCGCTGACAAACTGCTTCCCGCAGCTGCCGAGAAGGACCTTGCCTCCAACCGCTCCACCCAGATCGCGGGCATTGTGGGCCTTCTCGGACTCGTGGGGCTCTTCGTGATGAGCAACGGCTACTCCGCCTTCCAGTACCGCGGTGGCATGCTGCTCTGCACGCTGCTTACGCTCGCGCTCATCGCCGCCTGCGTGCAGCCCGAGGGCCCTCTTGTGCGCCTCTTCTCCCTCAAGCCCCTCGTGTGGATCGGCACACGCTCCTACAGCATCTATCTCTGGCACTTCCCCTTGCTGACCCTTATGAACCCCGTCGCCGACATCCGCTCGAGGCCGTGGTGGCTCACCGTCATCCAGCTCGCCATCGTGCTCGTCGTCGCCGAGGCATCCTTCCGCCTCATCGAGGACCCCTTCCGTCATGGGCTCCTCGGCCGTGTCGTGGCGCGGCTGCGCTCGGGCGACCGCCCCGCGGATCTCGCCAAGCGCCACGTCGCACCCGTCGCGCTGACGACGGCAGCCGTCCTCGCCGCCGCCATATGCCTCGTCGCCGTCCCCAACACCTCCGCGCTCAGCGAGGAGGGGGCCGCCCTGCTCGCCGATGGGAAAACCCCGGGTGACGACGTGCAGGCGCCCGAGGGCGACGCGAAACTCCCCGAGGGGGCCTACGACGTCTTGATGATCGGTGACTCCGTCTCGCTGAGGACCATCCCCATCTTCCAGGAGACCTTCCCCCATGGTTACATAGACGCCCGCAAGAACCGCCAGTTCACCGCCGGTGTTGAGCTCTTGGACCAGTACCTCTCCAACGGACAGGTCGGCCGCGTCGTTGTCATCGCCCTGGGGACGAACGGGCTCGTGACCGACGAGAGCATCGATGCCCTCATGCAGCGCATCGGGGAGGACCGCATCGCGGTCCTCGTCAACACCCGCAGCCCCCAGCCCTGGGTCGGGCCGACCAACGAGGCCATCGCACGCGCGGCGGATCGCTATCCCAACGTCCGCGTCATAGATTGGTTCGGGTTCAGCGAGGGCAGGAACGACCTGTTCGACGGCGACGGCACCCATCTCTCCACCACGGGCGCCGAGCAATACATCGACCTCATCCACGACAACGTCCGCAAGGACCTTCCCGTCCACCCCGAGGACCACCTCGACCTCGAGGTCATCGAGAGCGCCAAGCGCGTCCTCGATGGAGGGGTCCACCAACTCTCGACGGAGCTCACCCCCAAGGAGCGCGTGTCGACCGAAGGGGAATAGCGGAGGGCTGCCTTCGTGCCTTGTGGCAACCCGACGGGGCGTCGGGCGCCATGGATTGCCATGGATTGTGGATCGGTTGCCCGAGGATCAGTACCCGAGCGCCTGAAGGGCGAACATCACGATCGTGAGCACCGTGATCAGCACGATCGTCCCCCACGTGAGCACATTCCAGACCCGGCCGTTTCGATGGCCGCCCATGATGTGCTTGTCCTGGGCGATGAACACGAGGAAGACCAGGAGGATCGGGAGCAGGACGCCGTTGATGACCTGGGCGCTCATCATGATCTGGAAGAGGTTGACGCCCGGCATGATGACCAGGAGGGCCGCGGCGGCTATGACCGCCGTGATGATGCCGCGATAGACCGGGGCCTCCTCCCAGGTTCGGTCGGCTCCACGCTCCCATCCAAACGCCTCGCAGATCGCGCTCGAGGTGACGCCCGGCAGGACGCATGCGGCCAGGAAGCTCGCCGCCACGAGACCCGAGGCGAAGAGCACCGTCGAGAACTCGCCCGCGATGGGCTCGAGGGCCAGGGCCGCCGAAGCCGCGTCGGAGACCGCGATGCCGGCCGGAGCCAGCACGGCACCGGTCGTGACGATGATGAACCACGCTATGGCGCAGGCGATGACAGATCCCGTCGCGGTGTCGATGCGCTGCAAGACGATGCCGTGCTCATCCACGTTCTTGTCGACGACGTTGTTCTGGGCGAGGAAGATCATCCAGGGAGCGATCGTGGTACCGATGGTCGCGACCAAAAGCGACACGTAGCGGGGATCGTTTGCGATATGCGGCGTCACCGTGGCGATCGCCACGGCGCCCCAATCGGGGCCGGCCAGGAACGCGGCCACGATATAGGTCACGAAGACGCAGCTCACCAAGAGGAGGATCTTCTCGATGCGCCGGAAGCTCCCCGACATCGTGAGCATCCAGACCAGCAGGGCGACCAAGGGGACGGAGATGGCCTTGGGAACGCCGAAGAGGGCGAGCCCGCTCGCGATGCCCGCGAACTCGGAGATGGTCACCGCCGTGTTGGCGATGAGCAGGGCGCCCATCGCCAGCGCGCTTTTGCGCACACCGAACTTCTCACGGATCAGGGACGCGAAGCCCTTTCCCGTCACGCACCCGCAACGCGCCGCAGTCTCCTGCACCACGATCAGGAGCAGGGCCATGACGGGGAGCATCCACAGCGTCCCGTAACCATAGCTCGCACCCGCGCTGGAGTACGTGGCGATGCCGCCGGCGTCGTTTCCCGAGAGCGCCGCCAGAAGGCCGGGGCCCATCGCCCCCAGCACCGCGGCGGCCGTCAACTTCCTCTGATGACCTTCTCGCACGAGTCCGATCACCACCCGCTACAGACCGGCGACCGAGATGATCGCAGCGGCGGACCCCAAGGTGAAGAGCGCCGCGGCGATGAGGACCGCGACGAGGCTCATGGACGTCCCCGATGTCCCCCGGTCGTGCTCGTCGCGCCAGAAGAGGATGCGGAGATACACGACGGAGCTGAGCGAGTTGAAGAGCACGGTCGCCGCCGCCACCTCGAAGCTCAGGTGGAACGCGACCGATCCCAGGGTCGTGGGATCGGGGAAGGCCGAGGTGCCCACCAGCTGCGAGGACAGGTAGACCACCAGCGCCAAGAGCGCTCCCATGAAGGCGTTCTGCAACCAGAATCCCAGATACGGCTTGGGCTCGTCGTCATGGTCGTCGTACTCCAGGAAGTAGTTCTTCACGAACGACACCGTCCGCAGCGCGGAGAGAAGGACGACCGGCATAGCGGCCATGGGGTAGATGAAGAGCACGCTGCCATCGCCCGCGATCGTGTCGGGGAGGAGGAGCGCGAGGGCCGAGCTCGCGAGGGCCCAGATGAGCACCCAGTACTGCCGTTGGACGAACCAGGCGATGACATGCGCGGATTCGCTCATGTTGTTCTCGCCACCCGAGACGCCGGCGATCTGGAGGTCCTCTTGGTGCTCCTCGCTCATGACCTCCATGGCGTCATCGACCGTGACGATGCCGATGACGTGGCGGCTCTCGTCGCAGACGGGGATCGCCACGAGGTCGTACTTGGCCATCTCCTCGGCGACCTGCTCCTGATCGAGGTCGGGCGCCACCCACACGACGTCCTTGTACGCCAGGTCGCGCAGCTTGGCGTCGCGCTCAGCGACGATCAGGCTGCGCAGCGAGAGAACGCCCGTGAGGACGCCCGCGGGGTCGGTCGTATAGACGTAGTAGATGCTTTCGAAGTCCTCGTCGAGTCGACGGATCGCATCGATCGCGTCCTCGACGGTGGAGGTGGAGGGAAGCGCCACGAATTCCGAGGTCATGATGCGGCCCGCGGTGTCCTCCTCGAAACCGAGCAGCTTGCGGATCGCCTTCTCCTCCTTGACGCCCATGAGGCGCAGGAGCTTCTCGGCTTTCTCGTAATCGAGCTCATCGATGAGGGCGGCCGCATCGTCGGGATCCATGAGGGCGAGCATGGAGGATGCGTCACGATCGGACAGGCCCTCGAGCATCTCGGTCATCAACTCGTCGTCGTCGAGCTCGGTGATGGCCTCGGCGGCCTGCGCGGTGTCGAGCTGGGCGAAGACCTGGCCGCGCAGGCGCGGATCGAGCTGCTCGATGATGTCGGCGATGTCTGCGGGATGCAGCTCGCCGAGGGTCTTGTGGGAGACCGAGAGCTTGATCTGCTGCGTCGAGCGCTCGAGCAGGTCCATGTAGGACCAGGCGATGATCTCCTCGGCGAGCGGCTTGCCCAGGAGCTTGGAGATCTTGGTCACCGTGCGCTCGAAGAGCGGATGGATGGCGCGGAGCAGGCCGCGGGCACCGACCTCGGCACCGAGCAGGCGCAGCTGGTTCTCGCCCGAGCTCGACAGCTTGATGTCGTTCACGCGCACGACCTTAAGCCCCTGCGTGTCGACGATCTGCTTGTTCATGATGTCGCGCGCCAGCAGGACCTCGTCGGGCTGGAGGTATGAGAATCGAATGTCGGTTGCGGGGACGCGCAAGTGGACGCCCGTGGTGTCGACATGGTCGACGTACTTGCGCCACGAGATCATGAAGGGCGTCTTCCCCGGTCCTTGGAACGCGAGCGACGTGACATGGGGGAAGACCTCGCCCGTGGCGATCCCCATGTCGTTCACCACGCCGATCTTCTCGCCATCGGAGTCGATGACGGGAATACCGAGCATCTCGGATAGGTAGTTCATTATTGCTTCTCCCTCGCTATTTCGCTATCGAAGATATGGACGCGCAACCCCGGGCGCGCCACAGCGAGGGCGTTCCCAGGGTCAGCGGCTACTATGTGGTCGGGGTTTCGACTTCACCTGCTGCCTTCCTCTCGACCCTGGATGGATGATGCGGTCACGGCATCGAGCCGCAACCGCACTCACTATATCATCGTTGCGCCAGCCCAAGGCCGGCATTTGAGATCAACGCCGCGCTCACGCAATCTTCGTCATCCGAGCGCCGCGAGCGGGCTCACGCCTTGTCGCCCTCCTTCGGGGCGATCGTGGGGAGGACGGCGCCCTTGGGCATCTCGACCTTCGAGAATGACGGGATCTCGTCCGCCAAGTCCTCGTCGGTGCCTATGAGCTCGGGAAGCCCCACGACCTCGTAACCCGCCTCACGCAGGCCGTCGATGAGCATCGGGAGGGCCTCAACCGTCTGGGCGGCGGTGGCGTCGTTGTCGCTCAAGAGCACGATGTTGCCGTTCGAGACCGAACCGAGGACCGTGTCGACGACGTCCTGCGCCCCCTTGAGCATCCAGTCACCCGAGTCCACGTTCCACGAGATGGCGACGCTCACGATATCCATGGCATCGGCCCAGTTCCGATCCGAGAAGGTGCCGTAAGGGGCACGCAGCAGGGCGGTGCCACCGCCTCCCGCATCCTTCACGGCATCGAAGCCCGACGTGAGCTGGCGGCGAAGGTCCTCTGCCGAAAGGCTCGTCAGGCTCTCGTCGGTCGCCGAGTTGGAGCCGATCGTGTGCCCCGCGTCCTTGATGGCGCGAACCGCGTCGGGATGCCCCTTGATCGCGTCACCGCTCAGGAAGAAGGTCGCCTTGACGCCCTTCTCCTCGAGTATGCGCAGGATCTCGTCGGTACGCGCGCTCGGGCCCTCGTCGAAAGTCAGGCTCACATAGCGTTTGTCCTTGTCGTCGGGCGAGACGGAGCGACGCACCACCACGCAGTCGACGACCTCCTCGACGACGCCGCGGTCCATCGTCTTGCCCGACACCTCACCGGTCCACACCTCGGTGCGGCCGGGCGCGCCCCAGGTCTTCACATAGCTGATCGCTCCCGAGCCCTGGACTATCAACTTGGGATCGATCGTCGTCGCCTGGATCTCATGCTCCTCGTAGCGGTCGCGGCCATTCTCGATCTCGACCTTGTCCCCCGGCTGCAGCTTGGCGTCTCCGAGGTCACCTTCCTCGACCCGCTTGCCGTTGAGCTTGACCGACATCTTCTCGCCGCCGCGCTTCTCGAGCACTGAGTCGTCGACCGCGAGGAGATCACCGGGAGTGGGCTTGATCTCCTTGTCGGTGATGAGCTGCTCTATGGAGGAGTTGATGCGCACCTTGGTCGCCGACCCGTTGAGCTCGATCTCGACGCTGCGGTTCATATACCAGATGACGGTGGCCAAGAAGAACAGGAAGGCGCATCCGACGGCGATGAAGGCGTAGGGCCTCCGCTCGTCATGGCGGCGCATCCGCTTGCCCCCGTGCTGGCGGCCGAACCCCTGTGAGTGGCGGAGATACTGGGCACCGGGCTTTCGCACCTGACGGCGCCGCCCGTTGGGCAGTTGGTTGGTGGTGTTGCGTCGATAATGGGGCTTCTTGCCCGTGGAATAGGAGGTGGTGTGTTTGAGCAATGTGTCTCCCCGTTCCCCGTCGTGGCCGCGCGCCGGGAGGGCCGATGCGCAGCCTATCTCTTGGAGCCCCTTCCCTTCGAGGAGCCAGAGGCCTTCTTGAACTCGCTGGCAAACGCTTGGAACATGCCAGTTGCCTTGCCGACCTGCTTGCCGAGCGCCTTGGATGCGGAACCCGACTTGGGAGCCTTGGCAGCCGAACCCGAAGCCCTGCGATACTCATCGGAGAAGCCCCGGAAAGCCTCCCCCGTCTCGCCGAGCCTCTTGCCGAGGGCGCGACCCCCGCGCTCGACGGCGACCGACCCCTTCTCGTCGAGCGCGCGGGCGCCCTTCTTGACGCCCTCGCCGACCTTGACCGTGGCCTCCGCCGCCTTCGCCGCGGCACCGCCGCTGAACGAGATCTCGAGGGCCTCGTCGCTCACGATCATGGCGCCGTGACGATACCCGCGCAGGTATGAGACGGGCATCTCGATGTTGCCGAGCAGCGCGCTCGAGGCGGCGCTCGGTGTGAGGACGAACGCGCTCGCCACTCCGGTGCGCGGATGGCATTCCGCGTCCACGCAATAACCGATCCGCGTGCCGGACTCCGTGACGGCATCCATCCCCGTCCAGATGATGCAGGAATCGAGGTCGATGCCGAGTCGCCTCGCCGCAGCCTCGTCGTAGGACGCCTTGTGGTCCGCCACGACGAGCAGGTCGTCACGGACATCGACGGCATCGAGGGCCACGAACCGGTCCTCCTGCTTGATCATGCCGGCGATGTCGGGAAGCTTGACCATGAAGCCCACGACACGGCGACCGTCTGGGGAGAACACCGGGAAATGGATCTTGCCCAGCCTCTTCAGATCTTGGGGCGCCCCATCCCCCTTGGCGCGCTTGCCCTCCGCGGGCAGGCGGTGGATGCGGACGCCCTGAAAATCACCAACGCGCATCTACGCCTCGACGGGAGCCTCGTCAGCGGGCGCCTCGGGGACATTGGCCTCGACCACAACATCGGCGGCGGGGGTGACGTCGCCGCCGGCGATCGCCTCGTTAAGGGACTCGCGGAGCTGGTCCATGCGCTCGCGCGCGAGGTCGACCTTGGCGCGGAGCTCGTCGGTCTTGGCGTCCATCATGGGGCCGAAGTCGGTCGCCGCGGCGCGGGCCTGATCGACGCCCTGCTCATACATGTCGCGGGCGGTATCCCACGCATCGTTTGCCATGTCGGCGGCCATGGCGCGGGTCTCCGCGCCGGGGCGCGGGGCGATCAGGAGGCCGACGACGGTGCCGGCAGCCGCTCCCAAGACGGCTCCCACTGCGAATTGAAGACCTTTACCCATGTTGGCTCCTCTCATGCGAGCGTTTCATTTGACTGATGAACCATTATACCCGGAGGGCTCCTCACCGCCCAACCGGACGGTCCCCTACTCCGCGATCGGCGGCATCTGGGCGGTGGCACCGGGGTCGGCCGGCACATCCCCCTCGTCGGATGTCTTGGCGACACCCTCCATGGCCGCCCCTCCAAAGAGGACGTCCGACCCGATCTGACTCATCGTGACCCGGGCGCCCTCGGTGTCGATCGGCCCCTCGGACGCGGCGTCCTCGGCGTCGTCCCGCTCCCCCTCGGGCTCTTCGCCGCGCAGCCTGAGCATGAGGCGGCGCAGGGCCTCGACCGTGCCGGGGAAATCCGGCGCGGTCTGGTCGGGGTGGAGGAAGGCCCATTCCATCATGAACGCCGCCGACGAGAGCGCGCCCACGGTCAGGGCGTCATCGGGACAGGAGAGCTCGATGTCGAAGAGGCGCCCATCCCCCGGCACCGCACGGGTGCGGCCAGAGACGACGTCGCCGGCGAGCTGGGTCTCGTTCATGATCTCGACCGTGAGGTGCTCGAGCAGATGCGCGACCTCGGTCTCGCCCATGCAGTCCTGGAAGTGCTCCCCGGCGTCGCCCAGGCAGGCGTGCATGGCGATGGCGGGGGCGAGATAGTAGACGCGCGCGGTGGCCTCTATGTCCTCGGAGGTCATCACCGGCATGCCGGGGTTGACCAGGACGCGGGCGGTGAGCTTGCTCGCACCCACGGTGATCTTCATGATGTTGAACAGCTCGGCCATGACGCCCAACCCTTTCTCTCGGTGCTACTCGTCCTCGTGCTTGCCCATGTTCAGGACGGCATGCCTCGCGGGCTGATCCCCCTCCGTCGCCTCGGGCTCGGGCTCGGGCGCCACGGGGGCGATCACGCGCACGAGCGAGATGCGCTGCCCGCGCATGGACTGCACCTTGAATTTGTACCCATCGACCTCAAAGACCTCGCCGATATCCGGAACTGAGTCGCAAAGATCGAGGATCCAGCCGGCGATCGTCTCGTAGTCGTCGCTCTCCTCGATGGGCCACCCGAGCTCCACGGCGTCATCGCAGGAGAAGCGGCCATCGACCAGCCACTCGCGACGCGAGAGCCTGGTGAGGTACTTGTTGTCGGGGTCGAACTCATCCTCGATCTCGCCGACGATCTCCTCAACGATGTCCTCGACGGTGATGATGCCGGCCGTTCCGCCGTACTCATCGACCACGACGACGATCTGGTCGTGCGCGGTCTGCATCTCGGAGAGGAGCGGGAGGATGTCCTTGGTGTCGGGAACGAAGGTGGCATCGCGCAGATGGCTCGCGACGGGCTCGTCGGCGCGGCCCTCGAGGGCGAGGCCGATGAGGTCCTTGATGTGGGCGATGCCGATGATGCTGTCCGGATCCTCGTTGTAGACGGGCATGCGCGAGAAGCCGGTCTGGCGCATGAGCGAGAGGACGTCGGCGATCGTCTGGTCGTCCTCGACCATAGTGACGTCGACACGGGGCACCATGACCTCACGGGCGACGGCGTCGCCAAGCTCGAAGACCTCGTGGATGATGCGCTTCTCCTCCTCGAGCAGACTCTCCTGCTCGTTGATCATGTACTTGATCTCCTCTTCGGAGACGTTCTGGCGGTCATCGGCGCTCTTGATGCGCATGAGCAGGGCGAGCCCGTTGGCCGAGGCCTGGGTGAGCCAGACGAGGGGGCGGGCGATCTTCTGGAAGAGGGTGAGGGGATGGGCGACACGCTTGGCCATGGTCTCGGCATCAGCGAGCGCGATGCGCTTGGGAACGAGCTCGCCCACGACGATCGAGAGGTAGGACACCGCGAGGGTGATGATGACCGGCGCGAGGGCGGGAGCGACCACCGAGAGGGGCTCGATCCCAAAGCCGATCAGCCATGAGGCGAGGGGATCGGAGAGGTTCGTCGAGGCGACCGCCGACGAGGCGAATCCCACGAGGGTGATGGCGACCTGGATCGTCGCAAGGAAGTTGCCGGAGTCGGCGGCGAGCTCCGCGGCGCGCGCGGCACGACGGTCGCCCTGCTCGGCCTCGTGGTCCAGGACGGCGCGCTTGGCGGTGGTGAGCGCCATCTCGGACATCGAGAAGTAGCCGTTGACGATGGTGAGGATGAGGGTCGTTATGATGCTGATCGATATGTCCATAGGGACGAGTCAAACCTCCAAAGGGAAGGGGACGGGACGCTCCGCCGCACCATGGCCTGAGCCATCGGGCCGCAGATCGAGGGAAGGGCGCCGGGGGATCCCCCGAGACGCCGGTGGGTCATCAGATCACGAAGAGGATCACCGCCAAGAACTGAAGCACGCTTCCGGCGAGCACCCACACATGGAAGACGCTGTGCATGTAGCGGATCTTCTTGAGAAGGTAGAACACCGTGCCCACGGTGTAGCACAGGCCGCCGGCGGCGAGGAGCGCCAGGGCCACAGGATCGAGAAGCGAGATCAGCTGGGGGAGGCGGAACACCACGAGCCAGCCCATGACAAGGTAGATCGTGACGGTCAGCCAGCGCGGCTGCCGTTCGCGCATGATCACCTCGAAGGCGACGCCGGCAGCGGCGAGCGCCCACACCGTCGCGCACAGCGGGATCCCGCCGTGCTCGCCGAGGGTCACGAGGCAAAACGGCGTATAGGATCCGGCTATGAGGACGTAGATGCCGCTGTGGTCTATGACGCGGAAAACACGCTTGACCGCCTTGGGGGGTATGGCGTGGTAGAGGGTGGAGGCGAGGTACTCGAAGATGAGCGTGGCCCCGAACACGATCGCGCTCGCGAGGGCCGCCGGATGGGCCCCGTCGGCCGCGGCCTTCACGATCATGATCACGAGGGCCGCTATGGCGAGGGCCGCGCCCACGCCATGGGTGACCGAGTTGGCGATCTCCTCGCCGAGTGTGTAATGGGGGAGCGCATGCCTCTTGACCGCACGGGCCGCGGACACCACCGGCTTGCCGGCGACGCGCATGAGGCGTTGGGCGCGCGACGCCGCGTCGGCGCGCGCTATGGGATCAGGGGCGGCCGCGTTCTTTGGATGCGGCCGGGTACTGTCGCTCGAATCAGGCATGCAGGCGTTTCATCCTCCAGATAGATAGAACTTTCAGCATTGTAGCAGACGGAGGTGTCGAACCAAAGGCGAGGTTCGAGCGGCGCGCACCACCCCCTGGGCGTCGCGGACCCGGCCCTGGGCGGGGATGGGCGCACCTGGGGGTCGGAGCCTATTTGACCTCGATGAGCTCGTATCGGCTGGTCCCCAGCCCGATCTTCTCGCCGTGCTCTATCATGCTCCGCCAGTTGGTGTCGGGGTGCGTCATGTTGAAATGGTCGCGCGCGCACCGCTCGGGTACCCCGCCCGCGGCCTCAAGGCGATCCCTCATCTCCGTGAGCTCGGTGTCCGGAAGGGCGGGCTGGGCGAGGGCCGCGTCTATGCAGGCCTGGTCGAGGGCGACGGGGTCGAAGCTCGCGAACATACCGATGTCGGGGACGATCGGGGTGTCGTTCTCGGCATGGCAGTCGCAGTTGGGGCTGATGTCGATGGCCAACGATATATGGAAGCTGGGGCGATCCTGGACGATCGCCTGCGTGTACTCCGCGATCTTGCAGTTGAGGACATCGACCGCCGCATCGTAGTCCGGCTTGATGGCGTCTTGGTTGCACGCCCCGATGCAGCGCCCGCACCCCAGACAGCGATCATGGTCTATCCGCGCGACGGGGGATGTCACGATCCTCCCGCTCGCCAGGCTGCGCTCCCGCGTGGAGGGGAAGTCCACCGCACCGTGCGCGCAGATGCGCTCGCAGGCCCGGCACCCTATGCAGAGTCCTGGATCGACGCTCGGCTTTCCGGCGGCGTGCTGCTCCATCTTGCCCGCGCGGCTCCCGCCGCCCATACCGATGTTCTTCATGGCCCCGCCAAAGCCCGCCTGCTCGTGTCCCTTGAAGTGGGTCAGCGAGATCACGATGTCGGCATCCATGAGGGCATGGCCGATCTTGGCCTCCTTCACGTACTCGCCATTCCTCACCGGCACCAACGCCTCGTCCGTGCCCTTGAGACCGTCCGCGATGATGACATGGCATCCCGTCGCATAGGGCGTGAAGCCGTTTTGATAGGCCGCGTCGATATGCTCCAAGGCGTTCTTACGACTGCCCACATACAGGGTGTTGCAGTCGGTGAGGAAGGGCTTGCCGCCGAGCTCCTTGACCACGTCAACCACGGCGCGCGCGTAGTTGGGACGCAGGAACGAGAGGTTGCCGAGCTCGCCGAAGTGGATCTTGATCGCGACGAACTTGTTCTCGAAATCGATCCGCTCGATCCCCGCGCGACGAACGAGCCGCTGCAGCTTGTCGAGCTGGCTCTCGCGGCCATGCGTGCGGAGGTTGGTGAAGTAGACCTTCGCCGGAGTGCCCTTGGTGTCGTCCATGGAGAAGCCCCTTCCCTGGAGATTCCTATGCATGCATGATTCGATTGTACGACGTGAGGCGCGGGAGGCACCCTTGG
>JAXDWR010000006.1:0-7515 GCA_034088265.1 Collinsella sp.
CCCCTTCGCCCGCTTCTGTGCCAAAAAACCCGGGGGGCCCCGCCCGCCGGGGCCCCCCTTCGCGCTTTTCAGGGCGTCTTTCGCCCTGTTTTTCCTCTTGTGTCAGGCGTGCCTGAGCACCTTTTCGACCTCCCCGATATAGACCGCGTGGTGATCGCGCTCTGGATAGCAGGACTCATCGCAGGAACGATCTATGAAGCATTCCGGTTTGATGGTGTCCACATAGAGCTTTCGGCAGACCAAGATCAACTCGGCCTCCTCGAACGCGATCGTCCCATCCGTCTCGAAGGGCGTGAACCCGACCTCACCGACCTTGTCGGTGTCCAGGCCGCTCTTGGTGCCGAGAACGCCCAGGGCGCGTTTGTGCTTCGCATCGTAGAACGAGAGGGTGAATCGCTCTGCTCCGTCGATGAAGCGCTTCGTATAGCGCTGCGGTCTCACGTAGACCGTTGCGACGTTCTTGTTCCAGATCACCCCGAGTCCGCCCCAGCTGACGGTCATCGTGTTGAACGACTCCGCGTCGCCTGCGCTCAGAAGGGCCCAATCGCTCCCGATCTTCTCAAATGGATTCATGGTCAGCTCGGATATCCCGATCTCTTGGAATCCCATGGTGCGTCTCCTCTCGCTTGCGGCCTTTCCTCCATGCTACGGCAAGATCCCTCCGCTCTCGCGCTCCTTGGTGGATCCGAAAAATAATTTGAAAAAGATGCTTGCCATGATGGGGTGTGGTCGGTTATTATCTTTTTCGTTGCGAACGAGCAACCGAACGTCGGAGTGGCGGAATTGGCAGACGCGCTAGCTTGAGGTGCTAGTGACCATTTCTCGGTCATGCGGGTTCAAGTCCCGCCTCCGACACCATCGAATTCCCAAGCCTCTCCGGAGGCTTTTCTTTTATCGAGTGGACTTCGTTCGCGAGGGTGGTGGCCTTCATGGATTCCATCGCATTCGAGGAATATCCAAACCTTGCGCGTCTTGTCGAGATCACGAGCGACGCCGTGGCCCTGTGTGAAGTCGACGGCACGGTCCTCCACGTCAACAAGCAGCTTCTCGATCTCATGTCCGAGCGGCGCGACCATCTTGTCGGCTGCGACATCAAGGACATCCTCTTCAGCGAGACCTTCGAGCGAGCCGAGGGGCATCGGCTCCCCTTCAGCACCGACGGATCCGAGAACACCCGTATGCTCAAGTTAAGCGATGGGTCGTTCATCCCCGTCTCGGTTCGCTCCCTCATCATGCCGCAGCATTCCTGTTCGCGTGCACCCAGGCCCCGCGTCCTGCTCGTGATCGGCAGCCTCGAGGAGCGCTATGCCCACGACCGTCAGACGCAGCGGCTCATGGCGGAACTCAAATCGGCCAACAAGCGCCTCTCGGGCACCCTCTCAGTCATCATGTCCACCGTCGGATCGAGCAGCCTTCCAGAGCTCGTCGACACCGTCCTCAACAAGCTCGTCGAGACCCTTGAGGCCGATGGCAGCGCGATCTATTTCTCGGAGAGTGGGGGATTCAAGCTCAGGGGGGCCTCGCAAAGCCTCTGGAGGGACTATCTCCCCGACTTCATCCCCTATGGAGCGGGCATCTCCACCCATGTTCTCCGCGAGTCCAGGGCCTGTCGTCTCTCCGTGGCCATTGGGCCCGACGCCCCCGAGACGGCCTCGGGTGTCTTCTATGATATCGATGCGCGGACCAGCTTTCCCGTGCGCCTCCAGGACATCCCTCCCTTCAAGACGATGATCGCCGTCCCTGTGTTCTTTGGAACCCAGATCCTCGGTGTCATCGAGCTGGGTTGGAGGCGCCCCACGACGCCCCGCGTCAACGAGGTCCGGGTTCTCGAGGTCGTCTGCGACTACCTGTCCATCGAGCTCGTAGGGCTTTTGAGCAGCATGCGCTCCCAGCGTGCAGCCGAGCTCGCACGGCTGCTCAACAGCTTGCGCGACCTTCTCTTCGCGGGCGGGGACCAGCAGGCGGAGCCGCGCGTGTCGATGGTCTCGGAGCTTCGCGCGGCCCTCTCATGTCGAGCATGTCCGATCCTCTTCGACCAGGTTCGGGGCTGCCATGTGATCGACTTCGAGGGTGGCAGCCGCATCGCGCTCCCCGGCACGATCGATGAGCTCTTCTTCTCGAGTACCGCCCCGGCATCGCGAGCCAATGCTTCGTTCGCATCGGACGATCTGGTCTCCCATACCGCGCTTGGGGCTGCGCCCGAGCTCAGGAGGGCGCGCTTGGTCCGTATCGACCGGACGGCGAGGGTGGGATCCTGGCTCCATGACCATGGCCTCCCTTGTCAGGGAGTCTTCATCGATGTGGGCTTCGATCCGGCATCGGTGGGGGAGCGGGAGTCCTCCTCGGAGACGCCCGGCGCACCCGAGGATCCCTCCGCGGCCCTCGCCATCCCTGATGCCGATGGGGGATGGGGGAGGCCCTTCCGCATGCTCCTGCTGCTGAGAGATGATTCCCAGGAGCCCTTCGACGACATGGAGTACGACTTCCTGCTCAGGCTCATCCACGATCTCGAGCTCTTCGAAGGCGGCATGCGCGACAAGAAGGAGGAGCGAAGGATCGCCCAGACCCTTCAGGCGGGGATGCGCAGCTCCCTCGGTGAGGTCCCGGGCATCACCAGCGATGCGCTCTATTCCTCGGCCACCCAGCAGGCGCTGGTCGGCGGCGATTTCTACACGCTCATCCGCCTCCCCGACGATCGCGCCGTCATGATCTTGGGCGATGTCTCGGGCAAGGGGGTCGAGGCCGCCTCGATGTCGGCCCTGGTCAAGACCGCGCTCACGGCATACGCCTGGGAGGGGCGCGGACCCGCCGCCCTCGCCCGCGCGCTCAACAGCATGCTCATGGGCTTCTCGCGTGTCGAGACCTTCGCGACGATGTTCATCGCCAAGATCGATCTTCGCTCCGGCAACGCGACCTACTGCTCGGCGGGGCACCCGCCCAGCATGGTCGTGAGGCCGCCGCGCCACGATCTGGGGGAATCGGGCGAGGTCGAGCTTCTGAGCGTGCAGTCCGGCGTCGTGGGCGCTTTCGAGGGAATGGTCTACGAGATGGGATCGTTCTCCTTCAACCCGGGGGACATGCTCTTCATGTACACGGACGGGGCCATCGAGGCCCGCGATGCCGAGGGGGGTTTCTTCGGGGAACGGCGGCTGCGCGATGTCCTCCTTCGGGAGAGCGCCAACGGGATCGAGGGGCTATGCGGGAAGGTCCTGGCCGAGCTCGACGAGTTCACCGGATCGGCCCTCGATGACGATATCGCCCTCGTCGCCTTGCGCTTCGACGCCGATCGGGGTGCCGGGGAATAAACGGCACCCCGACGGGGAACGATACCTGCATGAAAGAATGGAGCGACATAGCCGTCATCGCCCCCGCGCGCGATATCGACATCTCGACCGTCCCGCTGTTGCGCGAACGGGTCGAGGGCCTGATCGATGGCGGCATGCGCCGTATCCTCATCAATTGCAAGAACGTGGGGTTCATCGATTCGACGGGGCTCGCCTTCCTGCTCTCGAGCGCGCGGCGCCTGGGCAGGTTGGAGGGGATGCTCTCGATCGTCGACGCCTCACCCAACATCGTCAGGTTCATCCAGATCGCGCGTCTGATCGACGTGCTGCACGTCACGGCATCAGATAAGCCCCCCATACCCCTGCTCTCGCCCAACACGCCTCCGTTGTGGAGCAGATCCCTTCCGATCCGCGAGGGCATGGAGAATCTCGGCTATTACCGGCACAAGGTCGTCGACATGCTCTCCACCACGGCGCTCTCCCCGGACGAATGCTTCGACACCGCGCTGGCGGTGGGGGAGGCGCTGTCCAATGCCTATGACCATGCGTGCGTGAAGGGCAGCACCATGACGGTGATCGCCTTCAGCGACCGTGTGGTCATAGAGGTGAGCGATCGAGGATGTGGTTTTGAGCTGGCGCCCGACGAGGAGGTCGAGGCGAGCATGGAGCGAGGGCGCGGTATCAAGCTCATGCGCATGCTCGTCGACAGCGTGGAGGTTGCGCGCCGTGTCAACGGGCCCGGAACGGTGGTCCGGCTCGTGAAGTTGACGAGCGACCATGGGGGTGTCGCCTGACTCGGGTCGCTCCCTCCCAAGTTCGGGTTAGCTTTTGGATCCCGGGCGGGACGATAAGGGGATATGCTTTCAGATCGATAAGAAAAAAGCCGGTCGAAAGACCGGCTTCTCAAAAGCGATGGAGCGGACAACGGGGCTCGAACCCGCGACCCCAACCTTGGCAAGGTTGTGCTCTACCAACTGAGCCATGTCCGCTTGCAAGGGATAACTATATGGGAAAGCACATCGTCATGCAAGGGGTTGTCTCGATTCTCTCGTTCTCCATAAAGTGTTGACGCAATCGGGCGGAACCGGATCGAAGGTGCGGGGATCGAAAAGAAAAAAGGCGCCATGGGCGCCTTGAAAGGATGATGGAGGCGAAGCCCGGATTCGAACCGGGGATAAAGGCTTTGCAGGCCTCTGCCTTACCACTTGGCCACTTCGCCGTATATGTAAAGAGCCGATCGTCAAATCGGCTCTCGACGTAAGCAATGGAGCGGACAACGGGGCTCGAACCCGCGACCCCAACCTTGGCAAGGTTGTGCTCTACCAACTGAGCCATGTCCGCTTGCGAGAAAGTAATATACGCGAAAGTCCGGGTGGGCGCAAGGGATTTTTGAAAAAACTTCGATGGGTCGATAGGGGGGTGCGCGGGGCGACGGATCGGATGGGTCCGGCATGGCGGAGGCGGGCGCGTCGCGCGGACGATGGGGGCGATCCCTGATGCCGGAGCACCTCTTGGGCCCCCTGGAACCTTTTCAAAAGTTTTTGAAAAAAGTCCTTTACATGATGAGGGGAAGTCGGTATATTAAATCTCGCGCTGAAGAGCGCAGCCAATTGGGGCGGTTAGCTCAGGGGTAGAGCACTACCTTGACACGGTAGGGGTCACAAGTTCAAATCTTGTATCGCCCACCAAGAACAACGAGGCCGGGGACATCTCCCCGGCCTTTTTGCTTTCACGGCATCCCTAGGCACCATCGGTCCCGCTTTGGTGGGGAGCGCTTCCCGGGGCGCACAACATCTGGTTGGATCCCCTCCGTCGACCGTTCGGGGTTCGGCGAACGGGCTGAGTGTGAATCATTTCTCGTGCGCAAAAAATTCATGGTCCGGCTTCCCCGCAGGTGGGGGCGGGCGAGCGCCTGCGGCATCCCCTGCACGCGCTCCGCGACCTATAATGATACAAAAGCAAACTCACATGCCTTTACCTGCAGAAACACTATATATAGTGTCCAGCATTTCCAAAAATACATGATATGGGAGTCAAGAATGTCGTATGATAGCAAGGTGGCCGAACACAGATCGGCCACCTTGCCCGCCGTCCGGTGTGCACGGGTGTTTGTCCGCGCATGGCCGTATGGTGGTTCCCAGTGAGCTCATGACCGTTTGGATCCGATGGACGACGCCGTCCTTCTGGGTTCATGCGGATGAAAGGTGATGGAGGAGAGGCGCTCATGAAGATCATCAAGCGCAGTGGTGTCGAGGTCTCCTTTGATCTGGAGAAGATCATCAACGCGATCAAGGCCGCCAACGCCGAGGTCGCGGAGAAGGACCGTCTCACGGACCGTCAGGTCATCTATGCCGCGCAGAACGTGGCCGACGAGTGCGTCGCGGCGGGCCACACCGTCTCGGTCGAGGAGATCCAGGACATGGTCGAGGATCAGATCATGGCACTCGATCGCTTCGAGGTCGCGCGCCGCTATATCATCTATCGCTACGTCCAGGGCCTCAAGCGAACCAAGAACACCACGGACGACAAGATCCTCTCGTTGATCGAATGCAACAACGAGGAGGTCAAGCAGGAGAATTCCAACAAGAACCCCACCGTCAACTCGGTCCAGCGCGACTATATGGCCGGCGAGGTCTCCCGTGACCTCACCCAGCGCGTGCTCCTTCCCGCCGATGTCGTCGAGGCGCACAAGCTCGGTCTCATCCACTTCCACGACTCCGATTACTTCGCGCAGCACATGCACAACTGCGATCTGGTCAACCTCGAGGACATGCTCCAGAACGGCACCGTCATCTCGGGCACCCTCATCGAGCGTCCGCATAGCTTCTCGACGGCCTGCAACATCGCGACCCAGATCATCGCCCAGGTGGCGAGCTGCCAGTACGGCGGCCAGTCCATCTCGCTCACGCACCTCGCCCCGTTCGTCGATGTCTCTCGCAAGAAGATCCGCCGTCAGGTCGAGGCCGAGCTCGCGGAGCTCGGCGTCGAGGCCGCGGAGGAGAAGGTCGCCTCCGTCGTCGAGGATCGCCTGCGTGATGAGATCCGCCGCGGCGTCCAGACCATCCAATACCAGGTCGTCACCCTCATGACCACCAATGGCCAGGCTCCCTTCGTGACCGTGTTCATGTATCTCAATGAGGCCAGGAGCCCGGAGGAGAAGCGCGACCTCGCCATGATCATCGAGGAGACGCTGCGCCAGCGCTACGAGGGCGTCAAGAACGAGGCGGGCGTCTGGATCACGCCCGCGTTCCCCAAGCTGATCTACGTTCTCGAGGAGGACAACGTCCGCGAGGGCTCCCCGTACTTCCATCTCACCGAGCTCGCGGCCAAGTGCACCGCCAAGCGCATGGTGCCCGACTACATCTCCGAGAAGAAGATGCGCGAGCTCAAGCTCTCCAAGGGCGAGACCGAGGGCAACGGCGATTGCTACACCTGCATGGGCTGCCGCTCCTTCCTCACCCCCGATCGCTCGGGCAACGGTTTCGACAACATCGCCCGCGCCAAGAACTACGAGCCCGGTAAGCCCAAGTACTACGGTCGCTTCAACCAGGGTGTCGTGACCATCAACCTGCCGGACGTCGCCCTGTCGTCGCATCAGGACATGGATCGCTTCTGGGAGATCTTCGACGAGCGCCTCGAGCTGTGCCACAAGGCCCTCCGCTGCCGTCATGAGCGCCTGCTCGGCACGTTGTCCGACGCTGCGCCCATCCTGTGGCAGTATGGCGCCCTCGCGCGCCTCGAGAAGGGCGAGACGATCGACAAGCTGCTCTATGGCGGCTATTCGACGATCAGCCTGGGATACGCGGGGCTCTACGAGTGCGTCAAGTACATGACCGGGGCAAGCCACACCGACCCCCAGGGGACTCCGTTCGCCATGCAGGTCATGCAGCATATGAACGACAAGTGCGCCGAGTGGAAGGCCGCCGAGGACATCGATTACTCCCTCTATGGCACCCCGCTCGAGTCGACCACCTACAAGTTCGCCAAGCTGCTCCAACGCCGCTTCGGCATCATCCCCGGGGTCACCGACAAGGGGTATATCACCAACAGCTACCATGTCCATGTGAGCGAGGAGATCGACGCCTTCGACAAGCTCAAGTTCGAGAGCCAGTTCCAGCGCCTGTCGCCCGGCGGGGCCATCTCCTACGTGGAGGTCCCCAATATGCAGGACAACCTCAAGGCGGTCATCCGCGTGATGCAGTACATCTACGACAACATCATGTACGCCGAG
>JAXDWR010000007.1:0-29919 GCA_034088265.1 Collinsella sp.
ACACTGGTCAACATGGGAAAAGGAACCGCGGGAAAGGGGAGGACGTGCTCAGAATCGGCACGCTCGTCCGCGCCCAGAGCGTGGATGAGGCCTATCAGCTTCTGCAATCGAGGAAGGGGAGCAAGGTCATCGGCGGCGGC
This sequence comes from Collinsella sp., assembly GCA_034088265.1. Classification (GTDB taxonomy): domain Bacteria; phylum Actinomycetota; class Coriobacteriia; order Coriobacteriales; family Coriobacteriaceae; genus Collinsella. The sequence goes on from JAXDWR010000007.1 coordinate 141, forward strand.
ATGTGGATGCGCCTGTCCGATCGGACGATCCCGGTCGCCATCGATCTCAGCGACTGCGCCCTCGATGCGATCGAGGAGACCGATGACGCCTTCGTCGTGGGCGCCTACGCGAGCCTGCGCTCCCTGGAGCGTCACGAGGGACTCGCCGCGCTCACCGGCGGCGCGCTCGCGCATGCGCTCCGCGACATCGTGGGCCCCCAGATGAGGGAGCGCGCGACGGTGGGAGGGAGCCTGTACGGGCGCTTCGGGTTCTCCGACGTGCTCTGCGTCCTGCTCGCCCTCGACTGCGACGTCGAGCTCGCCGGGGCGGGGCGCATCCCATTGGCCGACTTCGCCGCATCGCCCTACGAGCGCGACATCGTCGTGCGCCTGATCATCCGCAAGCATGGTTATCGTGCCTCCTATGCGTGCCTTCGCAAGGCGGCGACCGACTTCCCGACGCTCAACGTGTGCGCGGCCCACTGGGCCGGATCGTGGCACCTTGCCGTCGGGGCGCGCCCCTGCCGCGCTCTCGCGATCCCGGGGGACGAGGCGGGGCTCGTGTCCGAGCGCCCCGGCGACAGCGAGCTCGCCGCGCTCGCCGAGGCGCTGAAGGGCCTCCCCTTCGGCTCTAACATGTGGGGGAGCGCCCGTTTCCGCAGGCATCTTGCCGGGGTGCTGGGCGTCCGCGCCGTCTGTTGCGCCGCGGGCATCCCCGTTCCCGTCGAGTTCTCGTCCGATCCGGAGGTGAGCGCATGAGCGCCAATTCAGTCGACGTGTCCTTCATCCTGAATGGCCGCAAGGTCTCCGCGTCGGTGGCGCCGGATGCGACCCTGTTCGATTTCCTCCGCTCCCGGGGCATCTCCTCGGTGAAGTGCGCTTGCGAGACCACCAACTGCGGCCTGTGCACGGTGTGGCTCGACGGTCGGGCCATCCTCTCCTGCGCCGAGCTCGTCGCTCGCGTCGATGGGCACGAGGTCACCACGCTCGAGGGTCTGGAAGGGGAGTCCGCCGCCCTGGCGCGCGCCATGGCCGAGGAGGGCGCCGAGCAATGCGGCTTCTGCTCGCCCGGCCTCATCATGAACGTCCTCGCCCTCGCCCGAGCCGCGCAGGACGACCCGAGCCTGGTGGCGACGCGCGAGGATCTCTCGCGCAACCTCGCCGGCAACCTGTGCCGCTGCACCGGTTACGAGAGCCAGCTGCGCGCCATCGTCCGCTACCTCATCTCCCAGGGCGTCGACATCCCCTTCGAGATGCCCGCGGTCGAGCTCGGCGCCACGCACGCCGAGGGAGCCCGCTCGCGCTCGACGCTGCGCTTCGACCCGTCGGGGCACGACGCCGTGGTGCGCTCGGACGACGAGGGATTCTCCCAGGTGACCGACGGGCGCGTGAAGAAGGACTCGGCGGCCCTGCTTGCGGGCAAACCCCTGTTCACCGCCGACCTCGCTCCGGCGAACTCCCTGGTGGTGAAGCTCCTGAGGAGCCCCCACGCGTTCGCGACCATATCCTCCATCGATACGTCCCGCGCGATGCGCGTGCCGGGCGTCGTCGCCGTCTACACCTATGAGGACGTCCCCCAGGTCCGCTTCACCCTCGCGGGGCAGAGCTTCCCCGAGCCCAGCCCCTACGACCGCCTGGTCCTCGACCGCATGGTCCGCTACGTGGGCGACGAGGTAGCCATCGTCGCGGCCGAGACCCCCGAGGCGGCCGATCGCGCCCTTCGGCTCATCCGCGTCGAGTACGACGTCCACGAGCCCGTCCTCGATCCCGAGCTCGCGATCGACCATCCGAGCGTCGTGCATCCCGAGGACGACATCCATCTCAACTACGATGCCGGCGGCGACATCAAGCGCAACCTCGTCGCCCATGGCGTCTCCGAGGTCGGCGACCTCGACGCGGCCTTCGCCCAGAGCGAGGTCGTGCTCGAGCGCGCATATCGCACCCAGGCCGCCCAGCAGGCGATGATGGAGACCTTCCGCGCCTTCGCCACGATCGATGCGCAGGGCCGCGTCTCGGTGACGAGCTCCACGCAGGTCCCCTTCCATGTGCGCCGCCAGGTCGCGGCAGCGCTCCAGATCCCCCAGTCCCAGGTGCAGGTCATCAAGCCGCGCGTGGGAGGCGGCTTCGGCGCCAAGCAGAGCGGGTGCTGCGAGATCTTCGCGGCGTTCGTGGCCCATCGCACGGGGCGTCCGGCCCTTTGCAGCTACACGCGCCAGGAGACCTTCGCCGCCTCGAACGCCCGCCATGCCATGGATCTCAAGGTGAGGATCGGCGCGAAGCGCGACGGCACCATCATGGCGATCGATCTCCACGCCCTCTCCAACGCCGGCGCCTACGGAGAGCACGCCACGACGACGATCGGCCTTGTCGGCCACAAGTCGCTTCCCATCTACAACCATGTTATGGCGAGCCGCTTCTCCTATGACGTCGTCTACACCAACACCTCCCGTGGTGGCGCCTATCGAGGCTACGGGGCGACTCAGGGCTGCTTCGCCGTGGAGTCGGCGGTCAACGAGCTCGCCGACGAGCTCGGCATGGACCCCGCGGAGCTCCGCCTCAAGAACCTCGTCCAGGAGGGCGAGGTCATGCCCCAGTACTACAACGAGCCCCTGCGCAGCTGCAAGCTCGACGAGTGCATCCGCCGCGCCAAGGAGATGATCGGCTGGGACGAGAAGGGCATGGTCCGCGACCTCGGCGATTCCGTCCGTGGCCTGGGCCTGGCCGTCACCATGCAGGGCTCCGGCATCTCCAACATCGATATCGGCAGCATCGACTTGAGGCTCGAGGAGGACGGCTTCATCACCCTCGGCCTCGGCGCCACGGATTGCGGAACGGGCTGCGACACCATCGTGTCCCAGATCGCCGCCGAGGAGCTGGGGGTGGACGCCGACATCATCGTGGTGCGCGGGGTCGACACCGACTCCTCGCCCTTCGACACCGGCGCCTACGCGTCCTCGGGCACCTACATCACCGGCATGGCCGCCGCCCGCGCCGCCGCCCAGCTGCGCGAGCAGATCTGCGCGAAGGCCGCGACCTGGTGGGGCGTCGACGCCTCTGAGGTCTCCTTCGACGGCGCGCATGTCTGCGGCGCGGGCAACTCGCTCACCCTCAGGGAGTTCGCCAACAAGTGCGTCGGTGGGGGAGAGGGCGACTGCCTGACGGCCCATGCCGCCGCGAGCTCGCCGGTGAGCCCGCCGCCCTTCATGGCCGGCGCGGTCGAGGTCGATGTCGAGAAGGCGACCGGCAAGGTGACGGTCGTCGATTACGTGGGCGTCGTGGATTGCGGCACCGTCGTCAACCGCAACCTGGCTCGCGTCCAGGCCGAGGGCGGCATCGCCCAGGGCATCGGCATGGCGCTCACCGAGGACGTCCAGCGCAGCGCCGCGGGTCGCATGAGGACGGATTCCTTCATGACCTACAAGCTCCCCACGCGCCTGGACATCCCCCAGATCCGCGTCGATTTCCGCCCGAGCTTCGAGCCGACCGGGCCGTTTGGCGCCAAGTCCATCGGCGAGGTGGTCATCAACACCCCGAGCCCGGCGATCGCCTCCGCCGTGGCGCACGCGACCGGGCGCTACGTGCGCTCCCTGCCCATCACACCCGAGAAGGCCCTGTTCGGGGAAGGGGAGTAGGCTCTCGACCCACGCGCCCCGGGCCATGTCGTCGGCCCGGGGCGCGTGTGCATATGGTGCGACGTCGCAGGGTGTTCACATACCTTCCGGGCATCTGCTATCATTCTCAGATTGTGGCCGCGCTGCGGGCGTGGCGGAATTGGTAGACGCGCTGGGTTTAGGTTCCAGTGGGATTCCCGTGAAGGTTCGAGTCCTTTCGCCCGCACCAAGCGATCACGCATCTGTAGTCAACGACGGGATGATCGGCACCCGAGAAACGCCGACGTTTTATGAGGAGGAACGTTGAACATCACTGCTTCTGACGTGAAGGACGCCAAGCTCACCGCCACGGTCACCATCCCTGCGGCCGACGTCGACGCCGCCATCAAGAAGGCTTATCGCGAGGCTGCCAAGCAGTACCGCTTCCCGGGCTTCCGTCCCGGCAAGGCCCCCCGCCGCGTCATCGATAGCATGCTCGGTGGGCAGGCCGTCCTCGCCCAGGCCACCAACGAGCTGATCGGCGCCAACGAGGCCGCCGTCCTCGACGAGCTCGATATCGTGCCGGTCAAGGAGGGCAACTACGAGGATATCGACCTCGTCCGCGACGGTGAGGACTACACCTACACGGTCGAGTTCACCCTGCGCCCCGCCGCCGGCCTCTCCAGCTACGAGCCGGTCGAGATCGAGATGCCTCCTGCGGAGGTCACCGACGCCGAGATCGACGCCCAGGTCGAGATGCTCATGGGCTACCACTCCACCTTCGAGGAGGTCGAGCGCGGCATCGAGGCCTCCGACTTCGTGACCCTCGACATCGAGAACATCAAGAACGCCGAGGCGCTCGCCGGCGAGGGCCGCATGTTCGCCGTGGGCTCCGGCTCCCTGCCCGAGGCCCTCAACGACGGCCTCATGGGCCTCAAGGCCGGCGAGGAGAAGGAGATCTCCTGGACCCCCGAGGGCGCCGAGGAGGCCGCCGTCAAGGTCGTCGTCAAGACCGTCAAGGAGCGCAAGGTTCCCGAGCTGACCGACGAGTTCGTCAAGGAGTCCTTCGGCTTCGATGGCATCGAGGCCATGCGTGACGCCATCAAGCTCGAGGTGGAGGCCGACAAGGGCTCCAAGCTGCCCTCCCTCAAGGAGAACCGCGTCGTCGCCAAGCTCGCCGAGCGCCTCGACCTCGAGGAGCTCGACGCCGACTACGAGCAGTCCGTCTTCTCCGAGCTCGGCCAGAGCTTCCTCCAGAACCTCTCCGCCCGCGGCATGACGCTCGACACCTGGCTCACCGCCAACGGCCTCACCTCCGAGGCCTTCATCGCCGACCTCCATCGCCAGGCAAACGACGTCGCCCGCGAGTCCCTCGCCCTCGACGCGCTCGCCCGCGAGCTCAAGATCGAGGTCACCGACGAGGACATCGACCACGAGTTCGAGAACGCCGGCGTCGAGGATGTCGAGGCCTCCAAGGCGAGCTTCCTCGCCGAGGGCCGCATGCCTGCGGTCCGCGACTCCATCCGTCGCTCCAAAGCCGTCGAGTGGCTCGTCGAGAACGCCAAGGTGACCGAGGTCGACGAGTACGCCAAGGCTGCCGAGGAGAAGGACGCCGAGTAGGCCCTTCCCGTTTTGGGGTAAAGTACATACCGGGTATCACCGGATAGCTCGTACGGTGCAACGATCCATAGCGCTTCGCGCGGTCGTGCACCGTACGTTTATGAAGACCGATCGAAAGGAGAGAGAATGCTTCATAGGATCGATTCCGCCCTCGTCCCCTACGTCATCGAGCAGACGCCTCGTGGCGAGCGCAGCTACGATATCTACTCGCGCCTGCTGAACGATCGCATCATCTTCCTCGGCGAGGAGATCAACTCCGTGACGGCCAACCTCGTCATCGCCCAGCTCCTGCACCTCGAGAGCCAGGATGCCGAGAAGGATATCTCGCTCTACATCAATTCGCCCGGCGGCGAGGTGTACTCCGGCCTGGCGATCCTGGACACCATGAACTACATCAAGCCCCAGGTCTCCACCATCTGCGTCGGCATGGCGGCGTCCATGGCCGCGGTCCTTCTGGCGAGCGGCGCCAAGGGCAAGCGCTTCTGCCTGCCCAACTCCATCGTCATGATCCACCAGCCGAGCGGTGGCGCCCAGGGCCAGCAGACCGAGATCGAGATCGCGGCGCGCGAGATCCGCGAGACCCGTCGGACCCTCAACCAGATCCTCGCCGACGCGACCGGCCAGCCCATCGAGAAGGTCGGCGCCGACACCGAGCGCGACAACTACATGCGCGCGGCGCAGGCCCTCGAGTACGGCCTGGTCGATCGCATCGTCTCGTCCCGTGTCGACGCCGCGAGAGAGAGCGACGTGTGATGGCTGACTCCACTTCCGATACGCACGACCACGGCCTCGTCCGCTGCTCGTTCTGCGGCAAGACCCAAGACCAGGTTCGCAAGCTCGTCAAGGGGCCCAGCAACACCTTCATCTGCGATGAGTGCGTCGCCGCCTGCTCCGAGATCCTTGAGGAGTCCCTCGCCCAGGACTTCATGGCGGCCGCCCAGTACGGCATGCCCATGCAGGGGCTCGAGGTCGAGCCCGAGGAGGAGCCCGTCCCCGCCACCACGCATGAGGTCGCGGCCGGGCTCATCAAACGGGTCCCAACGCCCCACGAGATCTACGACGAGCTCTCCCAGTACGTGATGGGCCAGGAGGATGCCAAGCGCGCCATGTCCGTGGCCGTCTACAACCACTATCGGCGCGTCCTCGAGGGCGAGCCCCCCACCTCCGAGGCTCATGGCCCCGCCTCCGAGCTCGACGATGTCGAGCTCGCCAAGAGCAACATCCTGCTCCTCGGTCCCACGGGTACCGGCAAGACCCTGCTCGCCCAGACGCTCGCCCGCATCCTCGAGGTCCCCTTCGCCATCGCCGACGCCACGGCCCTCACCGAGGCGGGCTACGTGGGCGAGGACGTCGAGAACATCCTGCTCAAGCTCATCACCGCGGCCGATGGTGACATCGATCGTGCTCAGATCGGCATCATCTACGTCGACGAGATCGACAAGATCGCCCGCAAGGCCGAGAACCTCTCCATCACGCGTGATGTCTCGGGAGAGGGCGTGCAGCAGGCACTCCTCAAGATCCTCGAGGGTACCGTGGCGAGCGTCCCGCCGACGGGCGGTCGCAAGCACCCCCAGCAGGAGCTCCTGCAGATCGACACCACCAACATCCTGTTCATCTGCGGCGGCGCCTTCGTGGGCCTCGACAAGATCATCTCCGATCGCGTGGGCAACAAGGGCGTGGGCTTCAACTCCGAGATCGCCGGACCCACGAGCGCCGACGAGAACGACCTCCTGCGCCAGGTGCTCCCACAGGATCTCAACGCCTTCGGCATGATCCCCGAGTTCGTGGGCCGCACGCCGGTCATAACCCAGACCCGCGCGCTCAACGAGGAGGATCTGGTCAGGATCCTCACGGGTCCGCGCAACGCGATCACCAAGCAGTATCGCCGCATGTTCCAGCTCGAGGGCTGCGAGCTCGAGTTCGAGCCCGAGGCGCTCGCCGCCATCGCCGAGAAGGCTCTCTCCCGCAAGACGGGGGCACGCGGCCTGCGCTCGATCTGCGAGGAGCTGCTCCAGCAGACGATGTTCGACCTTCCGAGCGAGAAGAACGTCGCGCGCGTCGTGGTGACCGCCGCGGCGGTTCGCGGCGAGGAACAGCCTCGTCGCGTTCCCGTCGAGGGCGTTGTCCCCGCCCCCGACGTCCTTGATCTGGACTGATCGGACGGCTGCCAAGCCCCCTTTCCATCCACGAGTGGCCGGATCCGCCCTTGGGAGCGGGTCCGGCCTTTACGTTTGCGGACGACCGTGCGGCGCGCCTTATCGCGCGGGCCATCATCCCAGCTTGCGCTGTGCTATCCTGTTGACCACTATGAACACGTGCCATCAATCTCGCCTCGTCGAGGAAGGATCATCCATGGAAGAGATGCCCAAGACATACGATCCGGCTGTGAATGAGCCCCAGGTCCTCCAGAAATGGCTTTCGGGAGGCTATTACGCCCGCCGTCCCGGCGTGGGTGACTGCACGGTCACCATCCCGCCCCCCAACGTCACCGGCATCCTGCATATGGGCCATGCGACCGACGACTCCATCCAGGATGCCATCGTCCGCATGGCGCGCATGCGCGGGCGCTCCACGCGCTGGATCCTCGGCACCGACCATGCGGGCATCGCGACCCAGACCAAGGTCGACAAGAAGCTCAAGTCCGAGGGCGTCTCGCGCCTCGAGATGGGGCGCGAGCGCTTCCTTGATGCCTGCTGGGATTGGACCCGCGAGTACGGCGGCACCATCGTCGAGCAGATCAAGCGCATGGGCTGCTCCGTCGATTTCGAGGGTGAGCGGTTCACCATGGATGACGACTACGCCGAGGCCGTCCGCCGCGTCTTCTGCGACTGGTACCACGACGGCCTGATCTATCGCGGCCGCCGCATCGTCAACTGGTGCCCCGATTGCACGACCGCCATCTCGGACGACGAGGCTGAGTACAAGGAGGAGGAGGGGCATCTCTGGCACCTGCGCTACCCGCTCACCGAGCCGGTCGATGGCCAGGAGTACATCGTCGTCGCCACGACGCGCCCCGAGACGATGCTCGGCGACACCGGCGTCGCCGTCTCTCCCAAGGATCCTTCCAAGGCGCCCTTCGTCGGCAAGACCGTCCGCCTGCCCATCGTCGACCGCGAGATCCCCATCTTCGAGGACTGGCATGTCGATGCGGGCTTCGGGTCGGGCTTCGTCAAGGTCACGCCCGCCCACGACCCCAACGACCACGCCATGGGGCAGGCGCATGACCTCCCCCAGATCAACATCTTCGACGAGCACGCCGTGGTGGTCGACGGTTACGGCGAGTTCTCGGGCATGACCCGCGACGAGTGCCGCGAGGCGGTCCTCGCCTGGTTCGAGGAGCATGGCCTGCTCGATCATGTCGAGGAGCACAGCCATTCCGTCATGCACTGCTATCGCTGCGACCAGACGCTCGAGCCCTGGCTCTCCGAGCAGTGGTTCGTTGCCGTGGACAAGCTGAAGGAGCCCGCCCTCAAGGCGGTCCAGGACGGACGGGTCACCTTCCATCCGGCCCGTTGGACCGACACCTACACCACCTGGATGGAGAACCTCAAGGACTGGTGCATCTCGCGCCAGCTGTGGTGGGGTCACAGGATCCCGGTCTTCTATTGCGAGGACTGCGGCTGGGAGGACGCCTGCATGGAGGACGTGCAGGCGTGCCCCGTGTGCGGCGGCAGCCATGTTCACCAGGACGAGAACGTGCTCGACACCTGGTTCAGCTCCCAGCTCTGGACCTTCGCCACGCAGGGTTGGCCGCAGCGCCCCGAGCTTCTCGAGGGCCATCATCCCACCACCGCGCTCGTCACCGCGCGCGACATCATCGCGCTCTGGGTGGCGCGCATGATCATGAGCTCGCTCTACTTCCTCGACGAGGTGCCGTTCCACGACGTCGTCATCTACCCCACGATCCTCGCCAAGGACGGCAGCCGCATGTCCAAGTCGAAGGGCAACGGCGTGGACCCGATGGACCTCATCGACATGTATGGCGCCGATGCCATGCGCTTCAACCTGCTCACGCTCTGCACCACCAACCAAGACGTCAAGTTCGATGCCGATATCGATAAGAAGACGCGCGCCCTCAAGGGGAGCGCCCGCACCGAGCAGGCTCGCTCCTTCGTGACCAAGATCTGGAACGCGAGCCGCTTCCTCCTTATGAACATGGAGGGCTACACGCCCGGCGAACCCGTCGCCCAGACCTCCGCCGACGCGTGGATGTTCAGCCGTCTCGCCAAGGCGGTGCGCATGGTCACCGAGGGCATCGAGACCTACACCTTCGGCGAGATGGCGCGCGGCGTCCAGAACTTCTTCTGGAACGAGGTCTGCGACTGGTACGTCGAGGTGACCAAGACCCGTCTCAAGGATGAGGGCTCCCGCCTCCAGGCCCAGCGCAACCTGATGTTCGTCCTCGATGCGAGCTTGCGCCTCATGCATCCCCTCATGCCCTTCGTCACCGAGGCCATCTGGGAGAAGATGCCGGCGAGCTGGCTCGACCGCACCGCTGAGGGGGATTTCGCCCGCGCCGAGGCCCTGATGGTCGCCGCGTGGCCCGAGCCCGAGGACTTCGATCGCTTCGTCGACGTCGAGGCCGAGCGCTCGTTCGAGCTCATGCGCGCCGTCGTGACCGATGTCCGCACCACGCGCGCTCGCTATCGGATCTCGCCGCGCGAGCGCCTCGATGTCCACGTCCGCGCCGCCTCCGCGCTCGTGTCCGACGCCATCTGCGAGATGGCCGAGCTCATCCGCGACCTCGCCAACGTCGGCGACCTGGTGGTTGCCAGCGCCGACGAGTTCGTCAAACCCGACGCCGCCATCGCGCTCGCGGGAGCGGATTTCGACGCCTATGTCGTCGTCGGCGACCTGGTCGACTTCGCCGCCGAGCGCGCCCGCATGGAGAAGGAGCTCAAGGCGGCCGAGAAGGAGCTCGCGGGTACCGAGCGGACCCTCTCCAACGAGGGTTTCATCGCCAAGGCCGCTCCCGATATCGTCGAGGCCAAGCGCGCCCGCGCCTCCGAGCTTGTCGACACCATCGCCGCGCTCAAGGCCCAGTTGGCCGATTTCTAAGAATCGCGTTCGCGCGCCGCGTCCCGGTCGGCGAGCGACTTCAGGACGGATGCGGAGGGCGGCTCCCTTGCATGGAGCCGCCCTCCTTTATCTGACGCTTGATCCGGGCCCGTTCCCATCACTTCATCCAAGATCAAAGGAGAGGCCATGTCGCGTCGAGACGGTGCCTACCAGGTTCCCTTCGAGTTCGCCGAGCTCGGCTACGAGGAGGCGGTCGAGCTCGCCGCCGACACCGGGAGGATCTCGGGGAACGCCGAGCCCCTGCTCGAGACCGTTTGGGACATGCTCGACGAGCTCGCCCGACCGGACGGGCATTTCGAGAGCATCCAGGTGGCGGGCACCAACGGCAAGACGTCGACCTCCCGTTTCTGCACCGCCATCCTCTGCGGGGAGGGGCTACGGGCCGCGCTCTACACCTCGCCCCAACTCGTCCGCTATGAGGAGCGCATGGAGGTATGCGGATCCGTGGTGACCCCCGAGCTGTTCGCGCATGGCGTCTCGGCTGCGGTCGAGGCGGGCCGCCGGGTCAACGACCGCCGCGAGGCAGCGGGGCTCGAGCGCTACGCGATCACCCCGTTCGATCTCCTCACGGTGGCGGCGATGGTCGTCTTCGCCGAGGAGCGCGTCGATGTGGCGGTGCTCGAGGTGGGCCTCGGCGGGAGATGGGACGCGACGAGCGCGACCGACCCCGTCGCGGTCGCTATCACCGGCATCGGGCTCGACCACATCCGTATCCTCGGGGACACGCTCGCGGCGATCGCGCACGAGAAGGCCGCCATCATAAAGCCCGGGCGCGCCGTCGTCTTGGGCGAGGGGGTCCATGAACCGAGCGTCTGGGAGGTCATGGGGGAGCGCTGCGCCGCGTGCGGCGTCGAGCCGTTCGTGGTCGACCATGCGGTGTCCAAGCTCCCGCGCTTCCTGGGGGACACGGCCGAGGCGTCGTGCCAGGGTCCGTACGGGACCCATCGGATCAGCGTGCGAAAGCCCGTCTACCAGCTGCAGAACGCGGCCTGCGCCATCGCCTTGGCCGAATCCGTCCTTGGGCGCGCCCTCGATGAGTCGGCGCTCGAGCGCAGCCTCGCGTCATGTCCCACGCCGGGGCGCTTCGAGACGCTCCGGGCCGAACCCCTGATCCTCATCGATGCCTGTCACAACCCCCAGAGCTGCGAGCACTTCATGGCGGCGCTCGCCGAGATCGCGCCGCGCCCCGAGGACCGCCCCATCCTCCTCATCGCGGCGCTGTCCGACAAGGACGTCGAGGGGATCGTCGATGCGCTCGTTCCGGGCTTCGCTCGCATCGCGGTCACGGCGACGGGAAGCGATCGGGCTCTTCCCGCTTCGGAGCTCGCCGGGATCGTCCGGGACGAGCTGCGCAGGCTCGGTCGCGACGAGTCCGATCTGGTGGGGGTCTTCGATAGCGTGGAGAGCGCCATCGATATCTTGACGGCGCTCGACGAGGGCATCGTCGCGGCGGGCACCATCACGCTCGCTGGCGAGGTGGCCGCCCTCTTCAGGGGTTGATGCGGCCGGCGTCGGCGTCTCCCTTGGGATGGGGGCGCCGTCCGGTGTCTTTATAGGAAGCGGTACTGCACGGTGCCGACCCCGACGCTGAGGAAGTCGAGGGCGCGGGCCACGGCGGGCTGCATGTCGATCACACGACCGTGGACGTAGGGACCGCGGTCGTTGACGTAGGCGATGACGCTGCGCCCGCGATACGAGATCTCGACGCGCGTGCCGAAGGGGACGCCGAGCATGGCGATGCCCATCGATGTCTCGGTGACGATCTCGCCGCTCGCGGTGGTCTGGCCCATGAAACCGTCGCCGATCCCGTAGTAGGAGGCGACGCCGCTCATCCAGCCGGTCTGGGGAGGCGCAACGACCTCTCCACCTCCCTCGGTGCCCCCATCAGTTCCCCCATCGGGTTCGGTTCCGCCTCCGGGCTGCTGAGGGGTCGTCCCGCCGCCCGTCTCCGGGACCGTGGGGCGCGTCTGCTCCTCGGCTCGATCGATGGCCTCCTGCGCCTCGGCTGCGCGCCGCGCCGCCTCCGCATCCTCGGCGGCCGCCTTGAGGGTCATCTGGGACTGGGCGTCCTTGGCGCGCGCGAGCGAGTCCTCGGCGATCTGCTGCTGCTCGATCGCCTCGTCCTTCGCCGCGCTGATCTCCTCCAGCTTCCCCTCGAGCTCATCACGAAGGTCGTTGAGTTCCTCCAGGGCATCGGTGTTGGTGCTCTGGATGACATCCAGGTACTTCCCGATCTCGATGAAGTCCGAGAGCGATTGGGCGCCGAGCAGCATCCCGATGCCGCCGGCCGAGACGCTGTGCATCTTGTAGAGGTTCACCGCGGCATCCGAGGCGAGTGCCTGCTGGGCGGGGAGGACCTCTTGCTCGAGGACGAGGATCTCGTCGGCGAGTTCGGCGACCCGCCGATCGAGCTCCTCGGCGCGGCTCGTCGCGTCCAGATAGTCCGAGGTCGCGGTGTCGACCTCCTGGGAGAGGCGCTCGAGCTCGGAGGCGGTCGACGCGCTCGCGGCGAGGGCGATGGGCGCGGGCCCCAGGGCGAGGGCCGCCGTCAGGCCGGCCACGACGGCGGCACGGGATGCGCGGCGCATGGACGGATGGGTCGATCCGAAGGTTTTTCGCATGGGGATGGCTTCGCTTTCTCGTATCGGTTCATCGCAACCAGTATAGTCCAAAAGCTCACCTTAAACTTGAACTTAAAGGTTTCATGGCGACATCGTGAACGCGCTCCGCGCGTGCAGGGGGCGTCGGGGCATCTCACCTTGGTTGCATGGAAAATAGACGAAGGGGCCGTGTGCGGTATACAATGCCATGGATACACATGCATCGAATCGCCCGCGTTTCAGACCGAAAGGTGCGCCTCTTATGTCCAAGTACATCCAGGAGCTCATGTCGCCGCAGCTCATGATGGTCCTCTATCTGTTCATCGGCTTCATCGTGGCGCTCTACCTGCTCTCCGTCGTCTATGTCTTCATCGACGCGAAGCGTCGCGGGGCCGAGCTCTTCTGGGTCTGGGGGATCGTCGCCCTCATCCCGATCGTCGGCCTCGTGGCCTATCTCGTGCTCCGTCCCTCCTCCTTCGCCTCCGATCGCGAGGAGCAGGAGCTCGACATCGCCCTGCGCGAGCGCCAGCTCGCCCAGTACGGCAGCTGCCCCAAGTGCGGCACCACGATCGAGAAGGACTTCGTCGTCTGCCCTGTCTGCAACACGCAGGTCCGCAACGTCTGCCCTTCGTGCCACAAGCCGCTCGATGCGCATTGGAAGGTCTGCCCTTACTGCCGAACTCACATCCAATAAGGTATGCCGTCCAGGGGGCCTGTCCAAGGCCCCCTGTCGCATACCGTTCCGTACCCGCCCGTCCCACGCAAGCAGGATAGGCGGGTACTTCTATTCGGGCGCCCGTCCCTATCCTGGCGCGCCCATCTTGCAGTGAACAACCCTTAAGCTCCGCCAGTTCGGCGGAGAGGAGAGGAGTCAGTTATGAAGGCCCTGTTCAACGACGGTTCCGTCGCCGAGGTCCCGGCGGACGAGGCCGTTCACGTCATCCGTCATTCCGCGGCCCACATCATGGCCCAGGCCATCAAGCGTCTCTATCCCGAGGCGCATTTCGCCTATGGCCCCGCCACCGACAACGGCTTCTATTACGACGTCGATCTTGGCGAGGGGACCATCTCCGAGGACGACCTCCCCGCCATCGAGGCCGAGATGCGCGCCATCGCCAAGGAGAACCTGCGCTTCTCGACCTTCGAGCTGCCCCGCGACGAGGCCATCGCCCTCATGGAGGAGCGTGGCGAGAAGTACAAGGTCGAGCACATCGGCGACCTCGATGACGATGCGCGCATCACCTTCTTCCAACAGGGCGACTACATCGACATGTGCGTGGGTCCGCATCTCACCTACACCAAGGCGCTCAAGGCCTTCAAGCTCACCGGCGTCTCGGGCGCCTATTGGAAGGCCGATAGCAACAACAAGATGCTCACCCGTGTCAACGGAACCGCCTTCGCCACGAAAGACGAGCTCGACGAGCACCTCCGCATGCTCGAGGAGGCCAAGAAGCGCGACCATCGCCGCATCGGCCGCGAGATGGACCTCTTCATGATGCGCGACGAGGCGCCCGGCTTCCCGTTCTTCCTGCCCAACGGCATGATCCTCAAGAACACCTTGCTCGACTACTGGCGCGAGATCCATCATGAGGCCGGCTACGTCGAGATCTCCACGCCGCAGATCATGAACAAGCACCTGTGGGAGACCTCGGGGCACTGGGATCACTACAAGGACAACATGTACTCCACGGTCATCGACGACGAGGAGTTCTGCATCAAGCCCATGAACTGCCCGGGCGGCGTGCTCGTCTATAGCTCCAAGCCGCACAGCTATCGCGAGCTCCCCATCCGCGCCGGCGAGATCGGTCTCGTCCATCGCCACGAGCTGCGCGGCGCCCTCCACGGCCTGTTCCGCGTCCGCTGCTTCAGCCAGGACGATGCGCACCTCTTCGTCACCCCCGAGCAGCTGACCGACGAGATCATCGGCGTCGTCAAGCTCATCGACTCCGTCTACCAGAAGTTCGGCTTCAAATACCACGTCGAGCTCTCGACGCGTCCCGAGGATTCCATGGGTTCCGACGAGGACTGGGCCGCCGCGGAGGAGGGTCTCAAGACCGCTCTCGCCCAGCTCGGCATGGACTACGAGCTCAACGAGGGTGACGGTGCGTTCTACGGCCCCAAGATCGACTTCCACCTCGAGGATTCGCTTGGACGCACCTGGCAGTGCGGCACGGTGCAGCTCGACTTCCAGATGCCGCTCAACTTCGACCTCACCTACGTGGACGCCGAGGGCGAGCGCCGTCGCCCCATCATGCTGCATCGCGTCTGCTTTGGATCGATCGAGCGCTTCATCGGCATCCTGATCGAGCACTTCGCGGGCAAGTTCCCGGTCTGGCTCGCCCCGATGCAGGTCAAGGTGCTCCCCGTCTCCGAGAAGAGCCGCGATTACGCGCGCGGTGTGACCGAGCGCCTCGAGGCCGCCGGCATCCGCGCCGTGCTCGACGAGCGCGACGAGAAGATCGGCTACAAGATCCGCGAGGCTCGCGCCCTGGATCGCGTGCCCTACATGCTGATCATCGGCGAGAAGGAGGTCGAGGCCGGCAACATCTCCGTCCGCGACCGCTCCAACGAGACCGTCCCCATGGAGGTCGAGGACTTCATCGCCAAGGTCGTCGAGGAGATCCGCACCCGCTCCTGATGGAGGGGTCACCGCGCAGGGCTCCCAAGCGCGCGACGCGCCCGCTTGGGGATGTGCGAGACGATTGGTTTGCGGCGCGCCGTCCGGTGAGGTACCGGGCGGCGCGCCTTTATGCGAGGAGGGGCGGATCCGCCCAGATGGGGGACGAGCATGTCCGAGTGCGCGAGCATCGCCGAGAGGATCTCGAGGGCTCATGCCGGTGGGAGGGCGCGCCTCGTTCGCGCGCGAAACGTCGCGCATGCGCTGGGTGCCCTCGGGTTGCTTGGATCCGATGACGTCCTCTTTGCCTGGGCCGGCGATGTCCCCGGCTCCCTTCCCGCCATCCTCGCTCCCGGGCGCGTGGTCCTCGTCGACGATCTGGAATGCGACTCGTTCTCGCGGGCGACCCGGATCGCTCGGGATGAGATGGGGGAGCGCCCGGGGGATGTCCACTGGTTCGTCAACTCCATCGGCGGCCCCGGCCTGCGCGTCCCCGATCTTAAGGCCTTGTCGCGCGCTGCGCACGAAACGGGCGCGACGCTCATCGTCGATGACACGGTGGCCTCGTCCTATGGTTGCCGCCCCCTCGAGCAGGGGGCGGATCTTTGCCTCGAGGCCCTTGATCGCGTCGCCGCCGGCGGGTTGACGGAGCCATGCGTCGCTCTGGTTCAGGCGCGCCCGTCGCGTCGCCGTATCTCCCGGTCGAGCGAGGGTTTGTGCGCAGGGCGCCTCTTCAGCGCTTCCTGCGAGGAGCCCACCCAGGATGATCTTGTGACCTTGGATCGTGCGCTCGGATCGTTCGAGGAGCGCATGCAGCTCCATATGGATCATGCCCGCGCGATCGCTGAGTACCTTGCCGCCCATCCCCGCGTTCCCTCGGTCGCCTATCCAGGGCTGCGAACGCACCCCGATCGCGAGCTCGTTTCGCGCGTGCTGCTGCATGGGGCCGGGCCCGCGGTCGACTTCGAGGTGCCCGGAGGGGACGCCGCCGGCTTCATCGCAAGGCTGGGAAGCGGTTTTCGCGCCCCCTCTCCGGGGGGTGCGGCCACACGGGCCTCGGCGCGCGACGGGGCGACCGGAAGGTGGATCCGCCTTTTCGTCGGCACCGACGATCCCTTGGCCTGTATCGAGTCTCTCGAGCGCGCGCTCGCCTCAACTCCCAGGGACTGAAGCGCTATTTGGAGGATGGTGGCAGGGGGCCGCTCAGCCAGATGCCCCGCGTGAGAAGAGCTCGGCGGCACGGCGAGCGAGGAGCTCGTCGATCTCGCCCTGAAGTGTTCGATAGGCGGCGGCCACGCGAGCCCCGTCCTCGGTGAGGGTCGATCCGCGGGCGCCGTCGCGGTCGAGCAGGCGCACTCCCAGCTGGGCCTCCGCCTCCTTCACGAGCCTCCACGCCTTGGAATACGCCATGCCGAGCGACTTTGCGGCGCGATTGAGCGACCGCTCGCGCTCGACACCTTCAAGGAGCAGCACACAGCCAAGTCCGAGGGCACCGGGGAGATCCCGGTCCGATCCGCGGACCACCAATCGCGCCGTGGCGCGTACGGGACCATCTGCCCCATCAGCCATGTTCTCTTGCAATCTGCGCACATCCACTCGCGAATACCTCGTGTTGTTCGATGTTTTCCAAGTATAGCAGTGCCCCGCGCGCTACAATTGCAGCACTTGTATCGGGCGCCAAAGGCGGCCATCCGCCGGTAGCAGATGAGTAGAAGGAGCATCATGGCAACGTTCTTCCCAGGTGAGTCCCACACGTTTTCCGAGTACCTGCTGGTTCCGGGGTATTCCTCTTCCGAGTGCATCCCGACCAACGTGTCTCTGAAGACGCCCCTCGTCCGCTATAAGCGCGGGGAAGAGCCCTCGATCTCCCTGAACATCCCCATGGTCTCCGCAATCATGCAGTCCGTCTCCGGTGTCGACATGGGTATCGCGCTCGCCACCGAGGGCGGTATGAGCTTCATCTACGGCTCCCAGACCCCCGAGGACGAGGCCGCTATGGTCAAGGCCGTGAAGGATCACAAGGCGGGTTTCGTCGAGTCCGATTCCACCCTCACGCCCGACATGACGCTCGAGCAGGTCGTCGCCCTCAAGGAGAAGACCGGCCATTCGACCATGCCCGTCACCGATGACGGCACCCCTCGCGGCAAGCTCCTCGGTATCGTCACGAGTCGCGACTACCGTCCCAGCCGCGACCCCCTCACCAAGAAGGTCTCGGAGTTCATGACCCCTCGTTCCGAGCTTATCGTGGGCGACAAGGATATCTCACTCAAGGACGCCAACGACGTCATTTGGGAGAAGAAGATCAACGCCCTTCCCGTCGTCGATGACAACGACCACCTCATCGGCATCGTCTTCCGCAAGGACTACGATTCCCACAAGACCAACCCCAACGAGCTCCTCGATGCCAACAAGCGCTATATGGTCGGTGCCGGCATCAACACCCGCGACTACGCCGAGCGCGTCCCGCTGCTCGTCGAGGCCGGAGCCGATGTCCTCTGCATCGACTCCTCCGAGGGTTTCTCCGAGTGGCAGAAGCGCACGATTGAGTGGATCCGCGCCAACTACGGCGATTCCGTCAAGGTGGGTGCGGGCAACGTCGTCGACGCCGACGGTTTCCGTTTCCTTGCCGACTGCGGCGCCGACTTCATCAAGGTCGGCATCGGCGGTGGCTCCATCTGCATCACGCGTGAGACCAAGGGCATCGGTCGCGGCCAGGCGACTGCTCTCATCGACGTGTGCCGTGCCCGTGATGAGTACTTCGAGGAGACCGGGATCTATGTTCCCGTCTGCTCCGACGGCGGCATCGTCTACGACTACCACATGACGCTCGCCCTCGCGATGGGTGCCGACTTCATGATGCTCGGCCGCTATTTCGCGCGTTTTGACGAGAGCCCCACCTCGCGCGTCAATGTCAACGGCCAGTACATGAAGGAGTACTGGGGCGAGGGTTCCGCTCGTGCCCGCAACTGGCAGCGCTATGACTTGGGCGGCGCCCAGAAGCTCTCCTTCGTCGAGGGCGTGGACTCCTACGTGCCGTATGCTGGCTCCCTCAAGGACGGTGTGAACGGCACCCTGTACAAGATCAAGTCGACGATGTGCAACTGCGGCGCGCTCTCCATCCTCGAGCTTCAGCAGAAGGCTCGCCTCACGCTCGTCTCCGCGACCTCGATCGTCGAGGGCGGTGCCCACGACGTCGTCGTGAAGGACTCCCAGCAAAGCGTCGGATACCGATAAGACATCCGACTCATATCGCTTCAGACGAGGGGCCCGTCCTTCCGGACGGGCCCCTCGTCTATGTGATCCTCCTTCCAAATCCAAAAACCTGCTTCTTCGCGCTGCAAAAATGGGGCAATGTACGACTCGCTGTCGCGTACAGGATGATTTCGCGGTTTCGGGATCATGTTCTTGCAGGAAAGCGTCGAGGCGAATCGTCTCGAAATCTCTCCTTTGATCTCTGGTCGTACATATCCCTCATTTTGCAGCGTGCACCGCCTTATTCTTGGATATGGACCATCAGGCGTTTGCCGTTGACTTCAGTTGGGAAAAGTAGCCCATACACGCAGATTCATGACGGTAGGGGGCACCATGGAAAAGATCGTCTTGTCCCATGTGACCGGTTTGCGATGGTTGTTGGGAAACTTC
The DNA here is from genome assembly GCA_034088265.1 of Collinsella sp. Classification (GTDB taxonomy): domain Bacteria; phylum Actinomycetota; class Coriobacteriia; order Coriobacteriales; family Coriobacteriaceae; genus Collinsella. The sequence continues at coordinate 19,268 of JAXDWR010000007.1, forward strand.
AATGCTCGTGCCGATGCCATGTCGCTTCCACGGGTCTCGCTTGTGGGCGCCCGTTCGCCGGGGAGCGATGAGGCGGCAGAGCTCCTTAGCGCCCTTGGCTGCGAGGGCCCTCTTCATTGCCTGGTCCCCGATCCCTCATTCAGACGGCCCTCAAAGAATGTGAGATGCCATGTTTTTGGTGGCGATCTCCCGCGCGGGAGCCTGATCCCCCTTCCCTTCGGATGGGGTTCTGCAGAGTTATACGTCTGTTGTCCCGAGCTCATCTTCCTCCAGCTCGCGGGCGTGCTCGATGAGCCACGAGCGATCTATTGCGGCATGGCTCTTTGCTCGAGCTTCAGACTCGAGTCGGTGGCAAGTGGGGGAGTGGTCCATCGATCGGGCTATGACGCACCCTTGACGAATGTGCACCGCATCGGATCGTACCTGCGACGTCTTCCCGGCAGTCACGGCAGTTCCAAAGCGAGAAGGGCCTTGGGGCGCGTGGCCGATGGGGCGAGGTCTCCACGGGAATGCTCCTTGGGCATGCTCTTCTGTCTTCCGTCGCGCCTCGGTGGGTTCGACCTTGGCGACCTGTCCTTCAATGTTGGGTTTCGGGTCTATGACGGGATGGATCGAGATGGCAATCCTCGATCGAGGATTCGCGTGCCCGACATACTCATCGCGTCTCCTGGTGACGGGGAAAGCCGCAGGCTCGCCGCGATCGATTACGATCCGGATTCCACTCATGCAGGGGAGGGCAAGATCATCGCTGACCAGCGTCGCCGAAATGAGATAGCGACCATAACGAGCCTGCCCCACTTCACGATCACTTCAGATGATGCTCGCGATTTCAGCTATCTTTGCTCGTTGGCGGAGAGGGTGCGCAAGGTGTTGGGGCGGCCGCTTCGTCCGTCATTGCGCCAGGCGATCGGCGCATATGAAAGCCAACGGAAGCTGAACGAGGCCATGTATCGCAGAAGCATGCTTTGGAGGGGTCTGGTCCTGCCCCCATTCGAGGGCGCACTCACGGGATCCCATCGGTTGTTTGAATAGGTTGGTTTGAAGGCGCTGCGCATGATTCGAGGCTCCTCTTCGCGCGGGGGCGCCGTGTGACCAGGGGGTGTCCATCCCCTCTGTTCCATCCCATGTGTGCCGATATCCAATTTGCAGCGCGGGTGCGCTGCAAATTGAAGGTTATGTACGGGTGTGGAACGTCTCTTCTCCCGATTCGTCGGATGAAGATGCTGTTTGCGCAGATGGTTGGTGCCAGTTTGGGTATGCGGAGGCCGAATTCTCCGTGTGGGTCGTACATTGCCTTCATTTTTCAGCTGGAAGTGGGCCGATTTTGGATTTGGGGCTCCCTGATCCCCCTTCAGGATCGTCAAACGACCCTAATGGATGGCGAACTGGTCTCTGAGTCCGTCCAAAGGGGCCAACGCACCGCCGCTTCACCTGCATAGGGGAGGAGCGTCTCGAAGAGCTCCTGACGATGACATGCAATAATGATGATCTTGCTGCTAAAATACCGAACATTACCGATTCGAGTGCAAGGAGCCAGCTATGTGCGATTGCTGCGAGCATAACAGGGCCGAGCGCGCAGCGGGGGAGATCCCCGTGTATGACGCCCAGGCTATCGAGGAGAAATGGATGCACGCTTGGGAGGAGGGCAACCTCTTCGCGGTCGATACCGATTCCTCGAAGCCCAAGAAATATGTGCTCGAGATGTTCCCCTATCCTTCTGGCGATCTGCATATGGGTCACGCCCGCAACTACACGATCGGTGATGCCATGGCCCGCCAGGCGCGCATGCGCGGCTTCGACGTGCTCCACCCGATCGGCTTCGACGCCTTCGGCCTCCCTGCCGAGAACGCCGCCATCAAGCATTCGACGCAGGCCGCCGCATGGACTTACAAGAACATGGACCAGGCCCTCGCCACGATGAAGCGCATGGGGTTCTCCTATGACCTCGATCGCCTCGTCAAGACCTGCAGCCCCGATTACTACCGTTGGGGGCAGTGGATCTTCGAGAAGCTCTGGGAGCGGGGCTTGGTCTATCGCAAGAAAAACCCCGTCAACTGGTGCCCGAAGTGCGAGACAGTCCTCGCCAACGAGCAGGTGACCGAGGGCCGTTGCTGGCGCTGCGACTCCGAGGTCGAGAAGCGCGAGCTCGAGCAGTGGTACATCAAGATCACCGAATACGCCCAGGAGCTCCTCGACGACCTTGAGAAACTTCCCGGCTGGCCCGAGCGCGTCAAGCAGATGCAGGCCAACTGGATCGGCCGTTCCGAGGGCGCCGAGGTCGATTTCGTCCTCTGCGACCAGGACGGCGAGCCGACCGACACCAAGATCACCGTGTTCACGACCCGTGCCGACACCCTCTTCGGATGCACCTTCTTCCTGCTGGCCCCTGAGTACAAGGGTCTCTTGGAGCTGGTCGAGGGCACCGAGTTCGAGGCCGGGGTCCGCGAGGTTGTGGAGGGCGCCAAGCACATCTCCGCGGTCGACCGCGCGAAAGGCACGCTCGAGAAGCACGGCGCCTTCACGGGCCGCTACGTCGTCAACCCGGTCTCCGGCGCGAAGGTTCCCGTCTGGGTGGCCGACTACGTCATCTCCGATTACGGCACTGGTGCCGTCATGGCGGTCCCCTGTGGCGACCAGCGCGACTTCGAGTTCGCGCGCAAGTACGATCTCCCCATCGTCCCCATCATCCTCTCCGAGGACGACCCGCTCTTCGAGCAGCTCAAGGATGAGCATGACCGCGTTGTCGACCGCGTCGATTGGGATGGGGCGCTCGAGACCGAGGGCCGTCTGGTCCAGTCCGGAAAATACACGGGCATGATCGGAGGCAAGCACTCCGAGGGCGAGGCCGCCATCGTCGCCGATCTCGAGGCCGCGGGCACCGGCAAGCGCTCGGTCCAGTTCCGCCTGCGCGACTGGCTCATCTCGCGCCAGCGCTACTGGGGGAATCCGATCCCCGCTATCCACTGCGAGCACTGCGGGATCGTCCCGGTTCCGGAGGACCAGCTGCCTGTGATGCTTCCCGAGGACCTCGACCTCGCCGCCGGCGAGACCCTCGCCGAGTGCCCCGATTTCTTCGAGACCACCTGCCCGGTCTGCGGCGCGCCCGCCCGCCGCGAGACGGACACGATGGACACCTTCACGTGCTCGAGCTGGTACTACCTGCGCTACACCGATCCGCACAACACCGAGCTGCCCTTCAGCCGCGAGGCGGCGGATCGCTGGATGCCGGTCGACAACTACATCGGCGGCATCGAGCACGCGATCCTGCACCTGCTCTACTCGCGCTTCTTCACCAAGGCCCTGCGCGATATGGGGATGCTCGATGTCGACGAGCCCTTCACCAACCTCCTGTGCCAGGGCATGGTCAAGGACGAGAACGGCGACGTCATGTCCAAGTCGAAAGGCAACGTCGTGCCGCCCTCCTCGGTCATCGGGCCCTTCGGCGCCGACACCATGCGCCTCACCATCCTCTTCATCGCGCCCCCTGAGAAGGACTTCGATTGGGACGTCAAGGCGGTGGAGGGCGCCAACCGCTTCATCAAGCGCGCGTGGCGCATCGTCTGGCAGCTCGCCGACGCCGCCGGGGATCCGCGCGCCCTCGACAAGGGGTCGCTGGACGCCGCGTCCCTCGCGCTGTATCGCGAGCGCCATCGCACGATTGCCAAGTGCACCGAGGACTTCGATCGCGGGCAGTTCAACACGGCGATCTCCGCGATGATGGAGCTCGTCAACGCCGCGAGCGCCTATATCAACGCGGTCGATGCCGAGCGCCGCGACCCCGCGCTCTGCGCCCTCATCGCCGAGGACGTGGTCTCCGTGCTCGCCCCGATATGCCCCTTCGCCTGCGAGGAGCTCTGGCATGCGGCCCTGGGTCGCGAGGGGAGCGTCTACACCGCCCCGTGGCCCGAGTTCGATCTGGCCGAGGCGGCCTCCGACGAGGTCGAGATCGCCGTCCAGGTCTTGGGCAAGATGCGCGCGCATGTGATGGTCCCGGCCGATGCGGACGCCGCGACCATGCAGGCCGCCGCGGAGCAGGCCGCTGCCAAATGGCTCGAGGGGAAGACCGTCGTCAAGGCGATCTGCGTCCCCGGCAAGCTCGTCAACCTGGTCGTGCGCTAGCGGTCGCGCCTGCCCGACCGCCCGCCGGTTCCCTTTGTGGGGGATTTGTGTCGGAACGCTGGGTGCCTGTGGCCCCCGTGTGGCGAAGATTTGCCCTGTGAGCTGCGATTGTGTTATCGTAGCTACGTAATTGAAGTTGTTTCGTAGAGGGAGTGGGGTTTCGGCCCCGCTTCCTTTCTTGTATGAGGAGGTGTTGCATGGTCAAGAGCAAGCTGGAGCAGGAGATCATCGACGCGCTGGAGGAGATCGCCCCCCAGCACGGCGTCGACATCGTCGACGTCGAGGTTGTGGGCGCCACCAAGGCGCCGTGCGTCCGCGTGCGCATCGACCGCCTTGACGGCGAGCCGATCTCCCTCGACGACGTGACCGCGCACAACGCATGGGTTTCGGATCGCGTCGAGGCGCTCGACCCCTTCGCGGGGTCCTACACGCTCGAGGTCTCGAGTCCCGGCCTGGCGCGTCCGCTGCGCCGTCCCGCCGACTTCGAGCGCTTCGCCGGCGAGTCCGTCGAGCTGCTCTCCGTGGCCGTGCAGGGCCGTCGCAAGTTCCAGGGCACCATCGCCTCCGCCGACGGGGAAACGGTCACCCTCAAGCTTGACGATGGGGAGCCGGACACCGTCACCATCGCCTACACCGACGTCAAGAAGTGCACCTTGAAGCCGTCCTTCGACTTCAAGGCAAAGAAGAAGGAGAACTAAACCATGGCATCCGAGATGATGGACGCGTTGATGGCCCTCTGCCAGGAGAAGCACATCGACCAGCTGTACCTGATCGACCGTCTCGAGCAGTCGCTCGCCAAGAGCTACGCGGAGATCCTCCACCTCGATTGTGGCGCGAAGGTCACCATCGACCGCTCGACCGGCAAGATCTACGTCTACAAGCTCGTCCCGGTCGACGACTCCATGGACGAGGAGGGCAACTACACCGAGTACGAGGAGATCGACGTCACCCCGCGCGACACCTCCCGCATCGCCGCCCAGCACGCCAAGGCCGAGATCAACGCCATCGTGCGCAACTCCGCCCGCGAGCAGATCTATGAGGAGTTCTCCGGCCGCATCGGTGACATCATCAACGGCACGGTGCTCCAGTCCACGCCCGACTTCACGATCGTCAAGATCCGCGAGGGCGTCGAGGCCGAGCTGCCGCACTTCGACCAGCGTCGCTACGAGGACGAGCGCAACGAGCGCCCCCAGGGCGAGCGCTACCTGCACAACCAGCGCCTCAAGGCCGTGATCATCGACGTGCGCGACCCCAACTCCACGCTGCAGCCCGTCCGTGGCGAGCACTCCCGTCCGCCCATCGTCATCTCGCGCACCCATCCCGCGCTCATCAAGCGCCTCTTCGAGCTCGAGGTTCCCGAGATCTACGAGGGAACCGTCGAGGTCAAGTCCATCGCCCGCGAGCCCGGCCAGCGCTCCAAGGTCGCCGTCCACTCGCTCGATGACCGCCTCGATCCGGTGGGCGCCTGCGTTGGTCCCAAGGGCAGCCGTGTGCGCACCGTCGTCTCCGAGCTCCGTGGCGAGCGCGTCGACGTCATCCTCTGGGATGCCGATCCGGCGGCCTACGTCGCCAACGCGCTCTCTCCTGCCAAGGTGACCCGCGTGCTCATCGACGAGGAGAAGAACTACGCCGGCGTCATCGTCCCCGACGACCAGCTCTCCCTCGCGATCGGCAAGGAGGGCCAGAACGCCCGCCTGGCCGCGCGCCTGACCGGCTGGCACATCGATATCAAGAACGAGACCCTCGCCGCCGACATCCTCAAGAACATCCCCGCGCCCACCGTTCCCGTCGCGGACGACCTGCTCGCCGATGTCGACGAGTCCGCCGACTCCGAGCGCTGCGCCCATGTCGACGAGAACGGCGTGCGCTGCCGCAACCAGGCCCGCCCCGGCTCCCGATTCTGCGGCGTCCATGACCAGATCGACCTGGTCGAGCCCGGTTCGGATATCATCGACGAGGCCGATGACCTCATCTAAGCGCTGTCCAGCGTTGCCCGTTTTGTTTGCGATGAGCACGCAAGTGCTTGAGAGGTAGGTGAAAGGCGTATGGCGAAGGTTCGCGTATCAAGCCTGGCCAAGGATTTTGGAATGACTTCGAAGGAGCTGCTCGACCATCTGGCTGAGATGAAGATCCCCGCCAAGTCGGCGTCGAGCACGCTCGAGGACGCATACGTCTCCATGGTCAAGAAGAAGCTCGCCCCCGTCCTGGAGGCGCGCGCCGCCGAGATCGAGGCCGCCAAGAGGGCCGAGGAGGAGGCCGCCGCAGCCGAGGAGGAGGCCGCGAGGATCGAGGCCGAGAAGGAGCGCCTGGCCGCCGAGGCCCGTCGCGAGGAGGAGCGCCGCCTGTCGCTCGCCGCGCAGGCCGCCGAGGAGGCCGCCCGCGCCGCCGCGGAGGAGGCCCGTCGCGAGGCCGAGCGCCGCGAGCGCGAGCGCAGGGCCGAGGAGGAGCGCGAGGCCAAGCGCCGCGCCGTCCCCGCCTCCGACTCCGGGTCGCGCTTCCGCTCCCTGCTCGACCAGATCGCGGCCCAGGAGGTCGTCCTCAAGGAGAAGAAGAAGGAGGAGGACGCCAAGAAGAAGGCCGAGGCGTCTTCCGATCGCCCCGCCCGCAAGGGCCGCGGCGAGCGCGCCCCGCGCGGTGAGCGCTCCGAGGCCCCGTCGCATGCCCGCCGCAGCAACGCCGCCCCGTCCGTCCCCGCGGGCGTCGACTTCCCCAACCCGGACAAGGCCTCCGGCAAGGGCAAGAAGCGCAAGGGCGGCCACGCCGAGGAGGATCGCTACAGCCGCATGGCCCGCGAGGCCGAGGAGTACAGCCGCGAGAAGATCCTTGAGGACGCCCGCGCCGCCGTCGAGGAGGCCTCGCGCGATGCGGGTAGCCGCCGCAAGAAGCGCAAGGAGCGCCGCGAGGCCCAGGCCGCCCAGGCTCGCGAGGAGAAGAAGATCGAGGAGGCCCTGGCTCAGGGCATCAACCCCGAGGACCTCGACGCCGTCAAGGTCTCCGAGGGCGTGACGGTCGCCGAGCTCGCCGAGGCCCTCGACGTCCCCGCCAACGACATCATCAAGCGCCTGTTCCTGCTCGGCACCCCGCTTACCATGACCCAGTCCATGAGCAACGACCTCGTCGAGCTCGTGGCCGATGACCTCGGCCGCAAGGTCCGCATCGTCACCGCCGAGGAGGAGAACTCCTTCAGCTTCTACGATGATCCCAAGGACCTCAAGCCCCGTCCGCCCGTGGTCACCGTCATGGGCCACGTCGACCACGGCAAGACGAGCCTGCTCGACGCCATCCGCCACACCAACGTCTGGAGCGGCGAGGCCGGCGGCATCACCCAGCACATCGGCGCGTCCGAGGTCGAGATCAACGGCCGCCAGATCACCTTCGTCGACACCCCGGGCCACGAGGCGTTCACCGCCATGCGCGCCCGCGGTGCGAAGATCACTGACGTCGTCGTGCTCGTCGTGGCCGCCGACGACGGTGTCATGCCGCAGACCATCGAGGCCATCAACCACTCCAAGTCCGCGGGCGTCCCCATCATCGTCGCCGTCAACAAGTGCGACAAGGAGGAGGCCAACCCCGACCGCGTGCGCCAGATGCTCACTGAGTACGGCATCATCCCCGAGGAGTGGGGCGGCCAGAACATGTTCGTCAACGTCTCGGCCAAGAAGAACATCGGCATCGACGAGCTTCTCGAGACCATCATCCTGCAGGCCGACGTCCTCGAGCTCAAGGCCAACCCCGACACCTTCGCCTCGGGAAACATCATCGAAGCCAAGCTCGATCGCGGTCGCGGCCCCGTCGCGACGGTCCTCGTGACCCGCGGTACCCTGCGCGTGGGCGACTCCCTCGTCGCCGGCATGAGCCATGGCCGCGTCCGCGCCATGCTCGACCAGCACGGCCAGCCCAAGGACGAGGCGCATCCCTCCGATGCCGTCGAGATCCTGGGCCTCAACTCCGTGCCCGCGGCCGGTGACGAGTTCCGCGTCTTCGAGGACGAGCGCGACGCCCGCGCCCTCGCCGAGCAGCGCTCGCTCAAGGCGCGCATCGAGGAGCAGAACAAGGTCAAGCACGTCACGCTCGAGACCCTCTTCGACGAGATGAACCAAAACGAGCTCAAGGAGCTCAACCTCGTCGTCAAGGCCGACGCCCAGGGCACGATCGAGGCCCTCGCCGACTCCATCGGCAAGATGGATCAGTCCGAGGTCCGCATCAACATCATCCACTCCGCCGTCGGCGCCATCTCCGAGACCGACGTCACGCTTGCCGCCGCGTCCAACGCCATCATCATCGGCTTCGGCGTGCGCCCGCAGGCCAAGGCCCGCGACGCCGCCGAGCACGAGAACGTCCAGATCAAGACCTACTCGATCATCTACAAGGCGATCGAGGACATCGATGCCGCGCGCATCGGCATGCTCAAGCCCACCGAGGAGGAGGTCCAGACCGGCTCCGCCGAGGTCCGCGACACCTTCCGCGTCCCCAAGGCCGGCCTCATCGCTGGCTGCATGGTCACCGAGGGCGAGATCGAGCGCACCGACAAGGTCCGCGTCGTCCGCGACGGCGTCGTCATCTTCGACGGCGAGTTCGGCTCCATGCGCCGCTTCAAGGACGACGTCAAGGTCGTCAAGTCCGGCTACGAGTGCGGTCTTGGTATCGAGAAGTTCCAGGACATCAAGGTCGGCGACATCCTCGAGGCCTACAAGATCGTCGAGGTCGCCCGCACCGAGTAACGAGGGAGGTTGCCGTGAAGCAGACATCCGCAACGCGCAGGTTCAGCGAGCAGCTCCGCGAGAAGCTCGGCTACATCCTGCTGTTCGAGATATCGGATCCCAGGCTCGACCTGATCACCGTCACCGGTGTTGAGGTCTCCATCGACCGCACGCTCGCCCGCATCTTCGTGAGCTGTGACGCCGAGCGCTACGATGAGGTCCTCGAGGCCCTCGTCTCGGCCAAGGGCCGCATCCGCAGCCTCTTGGCCGGCTCCCTCGATTGGCGCGTCGCACCTGAGCTCGACTTCAGGATCGACCGCTCCACCGACGAGGCCGAGCGCATCTCGCGTGCGCTCGAGAACGTCCCGGAGACCCTCAGCGTCCCCAAGGACGAGGAGGGATATCCCATAGATCCCGAGGCCGGGGAGGACGACTCCCCGGCGTGCGAGGCTGCCGATGAGTAGCACCTCCCCGTGCATGGGGCGCGCCACGACGCCCGACATGTGGGGCGAGGTCATCGATTTCATCGAGGCCGCCCGGACCATCGCCATATCGGGGCACACCAGCCCCGATGGCGATGCGCTGGGTTCCGCCCTGGGGCTCGGCCTGTCCCTCGAGGCGGCCTTCCCGGAGAAGGAGATCGTCTTCCTGCTGGCCGACGACGCTCCCGTGCCCCGTGTCTACCGGTTCCTCGAGGGTGCCGACCGCATGGTCCCCGCCTCGAGCTACGAGGGCCGGCCCGACCTTTTCATCTCCGTCGACTCGCCGACCCTCGAGCGCCTCGCCGACTCCGCGGCGGTCGTCAAGCGGGCCCTCGGGCGCGTGGTCATCGACCACCATCCTTCGCGCGAGGAGTTCGGTGACGCGGCGGTGCGCGTGACCGCCGCCGCCGCCACCGCCGTCCTCGTGGAGGAGCTCATAGAGGCTGGCGGCTGGCCCTGCTCTCCGAGCATCGCCACCTGCCTGCTCACCGGCCTCGTCACCGATACCGGGCGCTTCCAGTACCAAAACGCCAACCCCGCCGCCTTCGCCTGCGCTTCCCGCCTGGTCGACGCCGGCGGCGATCCCTCGCGCATCTCTCTGGAGGTGTATCAGAGCCAGCGCCTCGAGTACCTGAGGCTCGAGTCCGTCGTCATGGCCCGCATTGCCACCGTGGCGGAGGGGCGCGTGGCCTACAGCTATGCCTATCGCTCCGATTTGGAGGAGTTCGGCGTCTCCTCCGACGAGTGCGACGGTCTCATCGATGTCGTCCGCTCCGTCCAGGGCAGCGAGCTCTGCCTCTTTTTGAAGGAGTCCTCCGAAGGGGTCGTGCGCGGCAACCTTCGCTCAAAGGGCAAGCGCGACATCTCGGTCATCGCGGCCGCCCACAACGGCGGTGGTCACGCCGTCGCTGCGGGCTTCACCTTCCACGGCACCGTCGAGGAGGCGCTCTCGACGATCCTGCCGGAGCTCGAGGCTCTCGCCGAGCAGGACGATCGTTAGGAATCACGGAATCGGAGGCCCATGGCCAAGCGCAGACCCTCGAAAACCAACCTTTTGCTGGCGGTCGACAAGCCGCTCGGCATCACCTCCCACGATGTCGTCGCACGCGTGAGGCGCGCAGTGGGGGAGCGTCGCGTCGGCCATGCGGGGACGCTCGATCCCCTGGCGACCGGCGTCATGATCGTGGGGATCGGGCAGGCGACGCGCCTGCTTGGCATGCTGACACTCGATCGCAAGAGCTATGTGGCCGACATCAGGTTCGGCTTCGAAACCAACACTGACGACGCCGAGGGCGAGCCGACGAGGTGCGCCGAGGTCCCCGCCGCCCTCACCGATGAGGCGTCCGCCCGC
>JAXDWR010000008.1:0-36018 GCA_034088265.1 Collinsella sp.
GGGGCTTGGGGGCCCCCGGGGGCCCCCCACCAGCGCAAAAACCGGCCGCCGGAAGCCGGGCCCCCGAAACAGAATCGGCGGCGGATCCACCGCCGCCGATGACAGGACCGTGATTAGACGATCGGGCCGCCGCCGATGAAGCCGCCGATGAAGCTCAGGGTGCGCACCTGCACGCCACCGCCGGGGCAGGAGTCGATCATCTTGCCGCCGCCGATGTAGATGCCGACGTGGCCGGGGGCGCGCCCACCATAACGGAAGAAGACCAGGTCGCCGTAGGCGAGCTCATTGACGTTCGTGGTGAGTCGGGAACCAACCGCCGCGTAGAGCGATTCGGGACTGTTGGAGTTCGTGGGCAGGTTCAGAGCGTAGTCGACGACGCCGGAGCACGTGAACCACGAGGTGTTGGGATCCCCGGTCCAGCGATAGCCGGAATAGGAGTACCCGGAACCGATGATGCCCCATGCGCGGTTGACCATCGCTTGGGCGCTGCTCGAGGTGCCATGGCTGCCGCCGCCGGAGCCGGAACCGCCGCCGGAGTTGCCACCGCCGGAACCGGAGCCGCCGCCAGAGGTGCCGCCGCCGGAGGTGCCACCACCACCGGAGGTGGAGCCGCCACCGGAGTTACCACCGCCGGAGGTGTTGCCACCGCCGCCGGAGTTGCCGCCGCCGGAGGTGTTGCCCTGCTCGGCCTCCTCCTTGGCTTTCTCGGCCTCCTGGCGTGCCCGCTCGCGCTCGGCCGCCTGCTCCTCCTGGATCTTGGCCTTCATCTCATCGGAGAGGTCGTCGTAGTACCGCTGTGCGCTCGCCGCCGCGGCGTTCGCAGCGTCGGCCTTGACCTGCTGCTCCTCGACGAGCTTCTCCTGCTTCTCCTTGTCGGACTCCAAGGAGGCCTTCTTCTCGGCGAGGGACTCCTGGAGGGCCTTGGACTCGGAGATCACGCCCTGCTGATAGGTCGCGGTCTTGTCGGCATAGCGCATGCTCGAGACCAGCGTGTCGAAGCTGTCGGCGTTCATCAGCAGCGAGAGCAGGTTGAACGATCCGCCCTTGTACTGGTCGGTCGCGAGGATGCCGAGCTCGGTCTGGAGCTCGGCCAGCTGGGCCTGCTCCTCCTCGATCTCGGCCTCGGTCTGGGCGATGCTCTCGTTGGTCTTGTCGAGGTCGGACTGGACGGCGTGGAGGTCGTAGCCGGCCTGCTCGGCCTCGGCGTAGAGGTCGTTCAGCTGCCTCGAGACCTCATCGAGCTCCTGCTGGAGCTCCGTGGACGTCGCGGCGTGTGCGTAAAGGGGGGTCCCGGACAGGCCGAGGATGATCGCGAGGGTTGCGGTCGGAATGGCGATATAGCTGCGTTTAAGGTGTGCCATCTGTTACTTCACATCTCCTAACGTGTGCTCCCGAGGGTCGATGGTCGGTCCTCGGCGCGTTGGGTCCGCCACCGGGGCGGACGTGAGTACGTGACTGCCATTCTAACAGCCCTCCACGATGCTCAAGAAGCTTTCACTCCCCCTCCATAGGTCATTCGGGCCGTCTGGGGACGCCAACGGCACCGCGAGGGGGCGGGAAGGCTCATGCGGTGGCGTTGCCCGCGCGTGCGCGATCGCGCTCCAAGATGGGAGCGAGGAAGCGGCCCGTGTGGCTCTCCGGACAGGCCGCGACCTGCTCGGGCGTGCCTGCGACGACCACGGTGCCGCCGCCGCTGCCCCCCTCGGGCCCCATGTCCACGATCCGGTCGGCGACCTTGATCACATCGAGGTTGTGCTCGATGACGAGCACCGTGTTGCCAGCGTCGACAAGGCGCTGCAGCACGTCGAGCAGCTGGCGGACATCCTCGAAATGAAGACCCGTGGTGGGCTCGTCCAAGATGTAGAAGGTCTTGCCCGTCTGCCTGCGATGGAGCTCTTTGGCCAGCTTGACGCGCTGGGCCTCGCCGCCCGAGAGCGTCGTCGCGGGCTGGCCCAGGCGCACGTAGCCGAGACCCACGTCGTACAGGGTCTGGAGCTTGCGCTTGATCTGGGGGATGTTCCCAAAGAAGGCCAGGGCCTCGGTGACGCTCATCTCGAGCACGTCCGAGATCGTCTTGCCGCGATAGGTCACCTCGAGGGTCTCGCGGTTGTAGCGCTTGCCGCCGCAGACCTCGCAGGGGACGTAGATGTCCGGGAGGAAGTGCATCTCGATCTTGATCTGGCCGTCCCCCTTGCATGCCTCGCAACGGCCCCCGCTCACGTTGAACGAGAAGCGCCCGGGTGAGTAGCCCCGCGCCTTGGATTCGGGAACGCTGGCGAAGAGGGCCCGCAGGTCGTCCCAGAGGCCTATGTAGGTCGCGGGGTTCGAGCGCGGCGTGCGGCCGATGGGGGACTGATCGATGTCGATGACCTTGTCGATCTCGTCGACGCCCTCGAGCTTCTTGTACGGACCCACCACGCGCGCCGAATGGTGGACGGCGTTGGTGAGGGCGGGGGCGATCGTGTCGGTCACGAGCGAGCTCTTGCCCGAGCCCGAGACGCCGGTCACCACGGTCAGGGTGCCGAACTCGATGCTCGCGGTGACGTTCTTGAGGTTGTTCGCCGAGGCCCCCGTGATCTTGAGCGCGCCGCGGCCGGGATCCCTCCGCTCGGACGGCAGGCGCACCATGCGACGCCCAGTGAGGTAGTCCCCCGTGAGGGATCGATCGCACGCCATGATCTGGTCCGGGGTGCCCGCGCAGACGACCTCCCCACCGTTCTCGCCCGCCCCGGGACCCATGTCTATGACGTAGTCCGCTGCGCGGATGGTGTCCTCGTCGTGCTCGACGACGATGACGGTGTTGCCGATGTCGCGCAGACGCTCGAGCGTGGCGATGAGACGCTCGTTGTCGCGCTGGTGCAAGCCGATCGAGGGCTCGTCGAGGATGTAGAGCACGCCCATGAGGCCGGCGCCGATCTGGGTCGCCAGGCGGATGCGCTGAGCCTCGCCGCCCGAAAGGGTGGCCGAGGCGCGGTCGAGCGTGAGGTAGTCGAGCCCCACGTCGACGAGGAAGCGAAGACGCTCCAGGATCTCCTTGACGATGCGCCCCCCGATGAACTCCTGGCGTTCGGTGAGCTCGAGCGCCTCGAAAAAACGCAGGGAGTCGCGGCACGAGAGGCAGCAGACGTCGTGGATGGATTTGCCGCCGACGGTGACGGCGAGCATCTCGGGACGCAGGCGGGCGCCGTGGCACGCCGTGCAGGGCTCCTCGCGGATATAGCGCTCGAGCTTGGCCTTGGTGTTGTCGTTCGTCGTCTCGATGTAGCGCTCGTAGAGGATGTTCCGAACGCCGGAGTACTTGGTGAACCAGTGGGTGTCGCGCCCGTCCTGGGTATGGTAGTCCACGCGCATCTTCTTATCGCCCAGACCGTCGAGGAAGACGCGCCGCACCCGGGCGGGGAGGTCGCGCCACGGAGTCGAGGGATCGACACCGAGATGGGCGCAGAGGGCGCGGAAGATCTGGGGATAGTAGTTGGACTTCCCGAAGAAGGCACCGAAGACGCCCTCCTCGATCGAGAGGGATGGATCCTCTATGAGCGACTCGACGTCGACGACCTTCTTGAATCCCAGCCCGTCGCACTCCGGGCAGGCACCATACGGGGCATTGAACGAGAAGTCACGGGGCTGGAGGTCGTCGATGGAATGGCCGTGCTCGGGGCAGGCGAGCGCGAGCGAGTAGCTCAGCAGGTCGCCCTCGGTCCCCTCGGGCGCGTCTCGATCGGGCAGGAGGTAGACGCCCACGTTGCCATGGGCGAGGCGGGTGGCCTGCTCGACGGCCTCGGCAATGCGGGAGAGCCCACCCTCCCGGATGACGATGCGGTCGACGACGACCTCGATCGTGTGCTTGAACTTCTTGTCGAGCTCGATCGCGTCGTCGAGGCTCCGCACCTCTCCATCGACGCGCACGCGCGAGAAGCCCTCGGAGCGAAGCTCCTCGAAGAGCTTGGCGAACTCCCCCTTGCGGCCCACCACCACGGGCGCGAGCACGAAGGCACGGCGGCCCGACCCGGCGGCGAGGATCTTGTCGGCAACCTGATCGGTCGTCTGGCGCTCGATCTCGCGACCGCACTCGGGGCAATGCGGCGTGCCGATGCGCGCGAAGAGCAAGCGCAGGTAATCGTAGATCTCGGTGACCGTGCCCACGGTCGAGCGGGGGTTCTTGGAGGTGGTCTTCTGATCGATGGACACGGCGGGCGAGAGGCCGTCGATGGAATCGAGGTCCGGCTTGTCCATCTGGCCCAGGAACTGGCGCGCGTAGCTCGAGAGGCTCTCGACGTACCGTCGCTGCCCCTCGGCGTAGATCGTGTCGAAGGCCAGGCTCGACTTGCCGGATCCCGAGAGTCCCGTGATCACGACGAGCTCGTCGCGCGGGATCTCGACGTCGATGTCGCGCAGGTTGTGCTCGCGGGCGCCGCGGATGGCGATGGAGGATTCTGACATGGGTGACTGCTCCTGACGCAGGTGTTGTTCGAGAATCCCCAGTCTAGCGCAAGCCTCTGCCCCCTTTCCGAACATTTGTACGCATCATTAGCTCACCATGAACCGCATCGGTGCCGCGGGGTACAATGGGCGCACCGGGAAGGAAGCGATGGAAAGGATGACGCATGGATTGCGAGCACGCCCAGGCGGCAGGCGGACAGACCGCCCCGCAGCAGTTCGAGGAGAACGGCCTCTCCGAGGTCAAGCACGTCATAGCCGTTCTCTCTGGCAAGGGAGGCGTCGGGAAATCGCTCGTCACGGGCACGCTCGCCATCGAGCTCGCCCGCGCCGGGCACAAGGTGGGCATCCTCGATGCCGACATCACCGGCCCATCGATCCCCAAGATGTTCGGCATGAGCGGGAGGCGCGCCCACGGCTTGGGCAAGCTGCTCCTCCCCGAGATCTCGACGCACGGCGTCAAGGTCATGTCGAGCAACCTCCTGCTCGCCAACGAGACCGATCCCGTGCTGTGGCGCGGACCGGTCATCGCCGGCGCGATCCGCCAGTTCTGGAGCGAGACCAGCTGGGGCCCGCTCGACTACCTGCTGGTCGACATGCCTCCGGGGACCGGTGACGTGGCGCTCACCGTGTTCCAGTCGCTCCCCGTCAACGGCATCGTCGTTGTCACCAGCCCGCAGGACCTCGTGAGCATGATCGTCGCCAAGGCGGTCAACATGGCCGACAAGATGGGCGTCCCCGTTCTCGGCGTCGTCGAGAACATGAGCTATGTCGAATGCCCCGACTGCGGCAAACGGATCGAGGTCTTCGGGGCGAGCCGCCTCGAGGAGGTCGCCGCCCTCTACGGTGTCGACATCCTGGGCCGCCTGCCCATCGATCCCAAGCTCGCCGCCGCCTGCGACGCCGGCACCCTCGAGGACGACCTGCCCGCGGACATGCTGCCCGCGGCGATCTCGGCCATCGGGCTCGCATGCGAGCTCGATGATGCGAAAGCCGCCCTCGCCGATCGCGACGGCGTGAAGGCATGAGCCGCGAGCCCTCCCCCATCGACGTCGCGGTGATCGGCGGCGGGGCCTCGGGCCTCGCCGCCGCCCTGGCCGCCGCGCGGGCGGGGGCCAAAGTCGTCGTCGTGGAACGCGACGTCGCCTGCGGGCTCCCCATCCTCGCGACCGGCAACGGCCGCTGCAACTTCTCGAACACCCGCCTCGGCCCTCACCGCTACCGCCACCCGGATGTGGCGGAAGAGGTCATGGGACCGGGCGCCGAGCGCCGCATCGGCGACTTCGCCGCGTCGATCGGGCTCTCCACCGTCGAGACGGAGGGGAGGGTGTATCCGCGCACCCGTCGGGCCGAATCCGTCCGGGACGCCCTGATCGGCGCCTGCGAGCGCACCGGCGTGGAGTGGAGCTGCGGCGCCGAGATGACCTCGGCCGTCCACGACGACGAGTTGGGGGCCTGGCGCCTCGAGCTCTTGGAGCCCGAGCGCCCCATCTTCCCGCGCGGCGTCGGCCGGACCGAGCTCAGGCGCGCCCGCCGGATGCGCGACGGATGCCCCCTCGCCACCCGCGAGCTCATCGCCCGCACCGTGATCCTTGCGGTGGGGGGACGCTCGAAGGGGATCTGCGACCTCTTCGGGCTCCCCCATATCGAGGAGGAGCCCCTCCTGTGCCCCATCGCCTGCTCCATGCCGGGCGCCGGCCAAGAGGCGCTCCCCCAGCTCGACGGCCTTCGCGTGGAGGGGGTCGTCGCCCTCAAGAGGAAGGGCGCCGCGATCGCCTACGAGGAGGGCGAGGTCCTCTTCCGCCCCTTCGGCATCTCGGGGATCGCGGCCTTCAACCTGTCGCGCCGCTGCAAGGCGGGCGACCTCCTCGAGCTCGATCTCTTCCCCGAGCTCAACGCCGCGGACCTCGAGCGCGAACTCCGTGCGCGCGAGGGCTCCGTCGGCCCCTTCACTGGGAAGGCCGCCTGGTTCGACGGCCTTCTGGCGCGTCCGATCGCCCAGGCGGCGATCTCGCTCGC
The DNA here is from genome assembly GCA_034088265.1 of Collinsella sp. Classification (GTDB taxonomy): domain Bacteria; phylum Actinomycetota; class Coriobacteriia; order Coriobacteriales; family Coriobacteriaceae; genus Collinsella. Next base: position 6,457 of record JAXDWR010000008.1, read on the forward strand.
GCACCCGTCCCCCAACCCGCTCAAGCGCATGTCCGAGCTCCTGCACAGGCTGCCCCTCGAGGTCGAAGGACTCGCCGAGCGCCAACAGGCCCAGGTCAGGCGCGGCGGCATCCCCGTCTCTGCTCTGAGCTTCCCGGAGGGCCGCGTGGTGGCCGAGGGCCTTCGGGACCTCCACGCCTGCGGGGAGGCCGTCGACATGGACGCGGATTGCGGGGGGTTCAACCTCGCGTGGGCCTGGACCTCGGGCGCCGCGGCCGGATCGGCCGCCGCCGAGCGCTCGCTCGCGCGATCGACCGATGGCAAGGAGGCCTGATGATCGAGATCAGCGACATGGCGATGGACCTCGACACCGGGGGGTCGCCCGCGGCATGCGAGCGCTCCGCGCGCGCCGAGGCGTCCCGGATCCTTGGCTGCAAGGGGGGCGACATCGCCGAGGTCACCTTGCATAGGAGATCCATCGACGCCAGGAAGCGCCGCGACGTCCACTTCACCGTCACCGTGCGCGTCGTCCTCGCGGACGGCCTCGACGAGCGAGCGGTCCTCGAATCGGTCGATGAGCCCGATCGCCGACGTGTCCATATCGTGGACGACGAGGCCGTCTCCTTCCCCCGACCGCTGGGGGCACCCTCTCCCTCCTCCCTGCGGCCCATCGTGGTCGGGGCGGGATGCGCCGGCCTCTTCGCCGCCCTCGCGCTCGCGGAGGCGGGGCTCGAGCCGCTGCTCGTCGAACGAGGGAGCGATGCCGAGCGCCGGGCGAAGCGAATCGAGCGCTTCGAGGCCACCGGCGAGCTCGACCCCGACGACAACATCCAGTTCGGCCTGGGCGGGGCGGGCACCTTCTCGGACGGCAAGCTCAACACCGGCACCAAGAACCCCTCCCACCGACTCGTCCTCGAGACGATGGTCGAGGGCGGCGCCCCGCGCGAGATCCTCTGGGACGCCAAGCCGCATGTGGGATCCGACCTGCTCCCGCGCGTCGTGACCCATATGGTCGAGCGGATCCGCGAAAGGGGCGGCGAGGTCCGCTTCTCCTGCCGCCTCGTCGACATCGACCGCGACGCGGGCGGGGGCGTCCGCTCGGTGACCCTTCTTCGCGAGGGACGCGAGGAGCGCATCCCCTGCTCCCATCTGATCCTCGCCTGCGGGCACTCGGCGCGCGATGTGTTCTCGCTCCTGCAGCGCCGCGGCTTCGAGCTTGCGCGCAAGACCTTCGCCATGGGCGTGCGCATCGAGCACCTGCAGGCCGACATCGATCGAGCCCAGTACGGCCCCTCCGCCGGGCACCCCGCGCTCGGCGCCGCACCCTACAAGCTCGTCGCCCACCTTCCCAACGATCGCAGCCTCTTCAGCTTCTGCATGTGCCCCGGCGGTCAGGTCGTCGCGGCGGCATCGGAGGAGGGCGGCGTGGTCACCAACGGCGCCAGCCTCCACGCGCGCGACGGCGTCAACGCCAACGCCGCCCTCCTCGTCAACGTCACGCCGCAGGACCTGCCCGGCGACGACCCGCTCGCCGGCATCGAGCTCCAGCGCGAGTGCGAGCGCCGCGCCTTCGAGCTGGGCGGCGGGGGCTATCGCGCGCCGGCGCAGCTCGTGGGGGACTACCTCATCGGCATCCCCAGCACCTGCGGGGGCGATATCGAGCCCACCTATCCGCTCGGCGTCACCTGGGGAGCCGTGGGGCTGGCCCTCCCCTTCCACGTGGACGAGACGCTCCGGATCGGCATACCCGTCCTCGCGAGGAGGCTGCGCGGGTTCGACCGCGCCGACGCGGTGCTCACCGGGGTCGAGACGCGCTCGAGCTCGCCTGTGACGGTCCTTCGCGACAAGGGGTGCCGCGCCCTGGGGGCCGAGGGCCTCTATCCCTGCGGGGAGGGCGCGGGTTATGCGGGGGGCATCATGAGCGCCGCGACCGATGGCATCCGCTGCGCCCGGGCCGTCATAGCCGACCTGGCCCGTCCCTGATGACGCGCAGGGGGCCGACGGGATCTCCCCCATCGGCCCCCTGCGGGCTGAATCATCGGATGGCGGCCGAGGAGGACCGCATCGAGAGCGCTAGGCGGCCTCGACCTCGTCGGCACCCGACCAAGGGCACACGAGGTTGTCGCCATGGGCGGGGGCCACGCCCGAGAGCGAGAGCGCGCCATAGACGAATCCCCAAGCGGCGACGGCGAACGTCAGCGCCGTGAGGCCGATGTACCCATCGGCTCCCGCCAGGTCCATGAGGTTGAGAAGGGAGATGCACCAGGTCGCAGCCGCCACGACGAGCTCAGCCCACCAATGGCCGACCGACTTGCGCTCCATCTCGAGCGCGATGAGGGAGATGTAGACGGCGAGGAAGATCCCGAAAGCCCCATAGGAGCGCGAGAACACGGAGAGGACACCGGGCTGGAAGAGGCTCCAGAAGCCGACGAGGAGCATGAACGCGCCGATCGCCGGTTCCGTCCAGCCGAGGACCCACGTCGAGCGCGATGCGAACGACGCCACGATCGAGACCGCCCCCAGGAAGATCCCCACCCAGGGAAGGATCCCCAGAAGGCCCGCTGCCCCGTCGCGCGGGGTGATGGGGAACATGCCGAGGCCGCCATAGACGGGGGTGACGTACACATAGAAGGCGAACGCGAAGCAGAACGCGGCCATGAGGACCAGGCTCCACTTGACCTCCCATAGCCTTCTTACGATCTCCTGGTACATGGGAACCCCTCTTCGCTCGCATGGGGCCAGCCGACGGGCATCGGCGGGCCGCCCGACATCTGGGGACCAGTATACACCGCCCCGTGAGATGGGCATCAGGAGCGGCCGAAGCGCGCCCCCTTGCGCACGCGGCCGCTCGCGAACTTGGAGCCCTTGCGGGCATCGCGGCGCAGGCGCTCGATGACGTCCTCCTCGCTCGCCCCCTCGGCGAGGGCGCGCAGGTGCACCACCGCGTCGCGCAGGCGCGCGGCCTCCTCGAAGTCCATAGCCTCAGAGGCGGCGCGCATGTCGTCCTCCATCTGCGCGATGACGCGCTGCAGCTCGTCGGCGGGCAGATCCGCCAGCTCCCGGGCCAGGCGCTGGCCCGTCGATGCCTCCACGCCCGGAGCACCGTCAGCACCGTCCTCGCCCGAGGGGGTGAAGAACTCGCCGTGCCCCAGGGAGTCGCCGCGGCTGCGGTCGCGCTTGCCCACGTTCTCAGCCGCCTCGGAGATGAAGCTCGAGATGTCGTTGATGGCCTTGCGCACCGTGCGGGGCTCGATGCCATGCTCCTCGTTGAAACGCATCTGGATCGCGCGGCGGCGGGAGGTCTCGTCGATGGCCTCGCGCATGGACTCGGTGATCGTGTCGGCGTACATGATGACCTCGCCATCGGCGTTGCGCGCCGCGCGGCCGATCGTCTGGATGAGGGAGCGGCGGTTGCGCAGGAACCCCTCCTTGTCGGCGTCGAGGATCGCCACGAGCGAGACCTCGGGGAGATCGAGCCCCTCGCGCAGCAGGTTGATGCCCACGAGCACGTCGATCTTGCCCTCGCGCAGGCTGCGGAGGATCTCCACGCGGTCGAGCGTGGCGGTGTCGCTGTGCATGTAGTTGACCTTGATGCCCGCGTCGAGCAGATGATCGGTGAGGTCCTCGGCCATGCGCTTGGTGAGCGTCGTCACCAAGACGCGCTCATGGCGCGCCGTGCGCTCGCGGATCTCGTCGAGCAAATCGTCGATCTGCCCCCTCACGGGTCGGACGTCGATCTTGGGGTCGAGCAGGCCCGTCGGGCGGATGATCTGCTCCACGTCGTTTTGGCTCACACGCAGCTCATAGTCGCCCGGGGTCGCCGAGACATAGATGAACTGGGGGATGCGCGCCTCGAACTCGTCGAATCGCAGCGGGCGGTTGTCGAGGGCGGAGGGGAGGCGGAAGCCGTGCTCGACCAAGGTGACCTTGCGCGAGCGGTCGCCCTCGTGCATGCCGCGGATCTGGGGCACCGTGACATGGCTCTCGTCGATGATGCAGAGCATGTCCTTGGGGAAGTAGTCGATGAGGGTGAAGGGGGGCTCGCCGGGCTTGCGGCCATCGAGATGGCGCGAGTAGTTCTCGATGCCGTTGGTGAAGCCCATGGTCTCGAGCATCTCGAGGTCGTAATCGGTGCGCTGCTGGAGGCGCTGGGCCTCGAGCAGCTTGTCCTCGGCCTTGAGCTCAGCGACACGGCCCTCGAGCTCCTCCTCGATGGTCTTGAGCGCCGCGGTGACCTTGGGCTTCTCGGTGACGTAGTGCGACGCGGGCCACACGGGTATCGCGTCGTACTCGCGCAGCATCTCGCCCGTCACCTCGTCGATCTCGGCGATGAGCTCGACCTCGTCGCCAAAGAACTCGAAGCGCAAGGGGTGCTCGGCATAGGGCGGGAAGACGTCGACGACGTCGCCGCGCACGCGGAAGCACCCGCGTGCCAGGTCGTAGTCGTTGCGATCGTATTGGATGTCGATGAGCGCATGGACGAACTCGTCGCGCTCGAGCGGGACCTTCTTGTCGATGTTGGGCGCGAGGCCGGCGTAGTCCTCGGGGCTTCCGATGCCGTATATGCACGAGACACTCGCCACGACGATCACATCGCGGCGCGAGAGCAGCGAGGCCGTCGCCTGGTGGCGCAGCATCTCGACCTCCTCGTTGATGGACGCGTCCTTCTCGATGTAGGTGTCGGATTGTGGGACGTAGGCCTCGGGCTGGTAGTAGTCGTAGTACGAGACGAAGTAGACGACCGCGTTGTGCGGGAAGAACTCCTTGAGCTCGCTCGCCAGCTGGGCGGCGAGCGTCTTGTTGGGCGCCATGACGAGGGTCGGCTTCCCCAGGGCCTCGATGGTCTTGGCCATCGTGAAGGTCTTGCCGGAACCCGTCACGCCGAGGAGCACCTGGTAGCGATCGCCGTCCTCGACGCCCTGGACGAGCTTGGTGATAGCCTCGGGCTGGTCGCCCGAGGGCTCGAAGGGCGAGACGACCTCGAAGCGCGCGGGCTCACCGTGGACGCCGAAGCGCTTGAGCTCGCCACCGACGCGCTCGACCTCGTGATTCTCCATATCGCTCCCCTCTCGTGGATCGCGGACGGATGCCCCGGGGACGCTAGAGGAACGCCTCGGGATAGATCTGACGGTACCGGTCGTGGGCGTTGTTCACGCGGATGAGGTAGGCCTGCGTCTCCGGGAAGGTGATGGCGTTGTGCAGGACCGTATCCTCCTTCGCCCAATCGTCCACGTTGCCCATCCCCGCGTTGTAGGCGGCGATGGCGCGATCGGTGGCGCCGTTGAAATAGTTGATGAGGTAGGCCAGGTAGGCGCAGCCGATCTCGATGTTGGTCGACGGGTCCTCCAGATCCTGCGCCGAGAAGCCCTCCGCGACGAGACCCTTGTCGACCATGTCGTGGGCCGTCTCGGGCATGAGCTGCATCAGGCCGCGCGCGCCCTGGCTCGAGATGGCCTTGGGATCCCAGCCGGACTCGGTCTCGATCACCGCGGCGACCAGATAGGGGTCGACGCCGTGGGCGGCGGCGGAACGGGAGATCTCCTCCTCGTACCTGAGCGGGTAGATCACCTCGAAAAGCAGGGCGGGCGCGTAGGAGTACACGGCCGATATGGAACCGAGGGCGAGGACCGCGGCCAAGGGCAGGACGCGGTACCACGCGAGGAAGCGGGCGCGCCTAGCCATGGGACCTCTCCCCCTCCGCGCGACGGGGCACAAGGTCGAGGCCGCGCTCGGCGAGCCAGGCGTCGAGCGCGTCGAAGAGGGACCCGTCGCCGCGAGCGTTGTCGATGACGCGGGTCGCCAGGGCGCGAAGATCGTCCTCGGAGGGCTGGCAGGCCGCGCGGGCGTCGAAGTCCTCGGGGGACATGCCGCGCTCGATCGCGCGGTCGCGGCGCACCTCCTTGGGAGCGGTGATGGCGATGATCTCGTCGGCCAGGGGGAAGGCGTCGGCGAACCCGGCGGGCGCGGAGACCTCGACCACCGCCAAGCCATGATCGGGGACCATGACCGAGCAGCAGTTGGCGGGGATGAGGCGATGCGCGAGCTGCTCGATGAGGACCGGATGCACGATAGCGTCGAGCCGGGCCGTGTCCTCTGGGGAGGCGAAGGCGCGGCGGGCCAGGCGGGCGCGGTCGATGCCGCCGTCGGCCGCGAGGACATCCCAGCCAAAGGCGTCGGCGATCTCGCTCACGATCGAGGATCCGGGCTGGTAGAGGCTCTTGGCGAGCTCATCGAGGTCGATGCGCAAGGCGCCACGGCGCTCGAGATGGCGCGCGGCGGTCGATTTTCCGGAGGCGATGTTGCCTAAGAGAAAGAGCGTGAACATAGCTTTCGATTCTCTCCCAAATCGAGACGGGACGCGTCGTCTTTCGCCGCTCTCCGTCCTATTTCCATGCTCCCCTCCCCTCGTGGCACAGAACGCGTGTTCGTCTCTATGCTATGATGGAGAGTCGACCACGGGACTCAAGGGGGGTGAGGGGATGGATCGGCCAAGGGGACGCGTCGACGTGCACGAGATCATAGATCGCGTCATGCGCGACGAGCGCCTGAGGGGGAGCGCCGCCTTCTCCTCCAAGGTCCATCGCGACGAGCCGATCCTCATCACGGGCCGCCAGATGGCGAGCTTCCTGCCCGAGGAGTATCGCGCGATGCGGCGCATCTCGCGCTGGGAGCAAGGCGACGGCGGGGCCCCGGGCCGCTGGCTCACCGAGGCCGAGCTCTTCTGCCGCCAAGGCGCCTCCATGGGCGACTTCCGGGACGACTGCCCCTACCGCGGGCGGTTCCCCTCCCCTCGCCCGACGTACAGCGCGATGAGCGATCGCCAGCTTCGGGGGTACTTCACCTGGAGGGCGCGGCTGTGGGACGGGCTCGCACCCGAGGGCCCCGGGGCCTTCGGTCTCGTCCGCCTCTACGAGATACTGTGCGGCATCGGGGTCGCGGACCCCCTCTCGGGCTTTGGCGAGATGCGCGCGATCGGCGAGCTGGGACTTGAGGACGTCGAGGTGGAGCGCCCCCTCAGATCATGGCTGCTCGACTATGTCGTCTACCACGGGCTCGACCCCCATCTGCTCGACGACCACGAGGCGATCGCCCATGATCGCAAGGTCATCGCACTCAGGGATGCGAAAGACGCGCTCGAGGGCGCGATGGACGCGCGCGGGACGAGGCGGCGCGGGGGCGCGACCCCACCGGCCGACCCCGACCTCGAGGAGGCACTGCTGCGCGCCATGGACGCGCTCTCCACACGCGACGTCGCGCGAACCGAGCTCTTCGGCGACGTCCCCGCCGATGTCTGCCATGTGGCGAGCGCCGTCTTCTTCGGGCTCATCGACCACTGCCGCCGCAACCGCAAGACCGGATTCCTGGACAGCTGGCTCGGCGAGGAGGTCGAGACGCCGCACACCATGTTCTCGACAGCGGTCTTCCACGAGCCGTCCCCCCACGCCGACGCGATCGTCGAGCTCAACGCCGTGCACCGCTATCGCTGCAGCAAGGGCCTCTGGACCTGCAGCCGCATCCGCGGCCCCCAGGGGCCGAGCCCGGAGCTGGACGACCTCTTGGGCGCGGTGTGCGCGGCCCTCGCCCGCGCGCGGGGGGACGAGGCGATCGAGGGACCATGCGTGCCCAAGTACCTCAAGGCGCTCATAGATCGCGAGGTCGCGGGCCGAATGGCCTGGAACGAGGCGCACGCCCCCATAACCATCGACCTCTCCCATCTGGCCGGCATCAGGAGGGCCGCTGCGGCCACCTGCGAGTCTCTGCTCACCGCCGAGGAGAGGGAGGACGCACGCGAGGGCCTTGGATCCCCCGGGGAGCAGGACGTCGCCACGGCGCGCTCCCGAGAGCCCGAGGGCACGGGGGACGACGGCGCGCGGACAGCCCCGGACGGTCCCGGGACCCGGGTCGCGGGCGCTCTCGACGAGGGCTCGAGCGCCCTGCTCGCCGCGCTGCTCGCAGGCGAGCCGCCAAGCGCCGGGGAAGCCTCGCTCGATGTGCGGGTCGATGCGCTCAACGAGGCGCTCTTCGACCTGGTCGGCGACACGGTCGTGGAATTCGGGCCGGAGGGACCCCGCATCATCGAGGACTACCGCGAAGACGTGAAGGGATTGATCTAGAGCATGAACCAAGCCCAGGCCATCGACATGTCGGGCGCGCCGCGCGTGCCCAAGCGCATCGCCGCCGTCCTGCTCAACTCGCTCAAGGGCGGCGTCGTGCCGCGCATCGGGCTCCCCTATGTGACGGTCGGCAGGGATGTCGAGATCAAGGCCCTCCTCGCCGACCTCGACCTCATCGCCGACGGCGGCGCATCGTTCCGCTTCCTCGTCGGGCGCTACGGCGCCGGCAAGAGCTTCCTGCTGCAGACCATACGGACCCACGCCATGGGCGAGGGCTTCGTGGTGGCCGATGCGGACCTCTCGCCCGAGCGGCGGCTCCAGGGTGGCCAGGGCCAGGGCCTTGCCACCTATCGGGAGCTCGTCCGCAACCTCTCGACCAAGACCCGTCCCGAGGGAGGCGCGCTCGGCCTCGTTCTCGACCGCTGGGTGGGCCTTTGCGACGCGGAGGGCACCGAGGTCCCCGCGGCCGGGATGGGCGGGATCGAGGAGATGGTCCACGGCTTTGACTTCGCACGCGTGCTGCGCATCTACCGGACGGCGTCTGTTGAGGGGGACGACGCCACGAAGTCGGCGGCGCTCCGCTGGCTTCGCGGCGAGTACCGCACCAAGACCGAGGCCCGAGCCGAGCTGGGCGTGTCGACCATCATCGATGACGACACCTGGTACGACCACCTCAAGCTCCTCGCCAGCTTCCTTGTGGGCGCGGGCTACCGGGGGCTGCTCGTGCTCATCGACGAGCTCGTCAACCTCTACAAGATCCCCAACGCGATCACGCGCCAGTACAACTACGAGAAGATCCTCACCATGTACAACGACACGCTCCAAGGCAAGGCGAGCCACCTGGGGATCATCATGGGCGGAACGCCCACCTCGATCGAGGATCGACGCCGGGGCGTGTTCTCCTACGAGGCGCTCAGGAGCCGGCTCGCCCAGGGGCGCTTCGCGCGGGAGGGCATGCGCGACATGCTCGCGCCCCTCATCCATCTCCATCCCCTCACCTACGAGGAGCTGCTCGTCCTCATAGAGAAGCTGGCGCAGATCCATGCCGGGTACCATGGCTACGCCACGCCCCTCACGGTGGAGAACCTCGTCTCGTTCCTCACCGCGGAGTTCGCACGGGTGGGCGCCGAGACCCATCTGACCCCGCGCGAGGTCATCCGCGACTTCATCGAGCTTTTGGACATCGTCTACCAAAACCCGCGGGCCGATATCGACGAGCTCTTGGGCGACGTCGGCACCCGGGCGGCGGGCGCGGCTGATCCCGCCGCGGACGCGCCCTGGGCGGAGTTCACCCTCTAGGCGCTCGAGACGAAGACGGGGGACGGCCGGAGCCCGGCCATCCCCCGCGAATCGACCGTCGCACGCGATGGCGCGACCCTACTCGGACACCTCCAGCGGCTTGAGGGCCTCGGCGGTCTCCGCCACGGCATCGACCTCGGGGCGTTTGCCGTCGGAGGCCCGCTCGAGCTCGTGGATGAGGTCGCAGTAGGCGTTGTCGGGGGCGTTCTTGATCGGCGCCTTCTTGGAATAGAGCTTGACGGCACCGGCGGTCTTGTTGATCGGCTGGAGGGTGCCCGCGCCGGCGACGCAGCCGCCCGGGCACGCCATCCCCTCGAGCAGGTAGCCGTCGAATTTGCCCTTCACGGCAGCTTTCATCATCTTGCGGCACTCGTCGAGGCCCTCGGCGTTGGCCACGTGGACCTCCATGCCGGGATGCTCCCTATGGATGGCGTTGACCACCGCGTTGGCGACCCCGCCCGCGACGGCGAAGGACCTGCCGTCGGCGCTCGCGACCTCGAAGTCCCCCGACCCCTCGCCCTCGAGCTGCGTGTAGTCGATCCCCTTGGCCTCCATCATGCCGGCCATCTCCTCGAAGGTGAGGACGAAGTCGACCTCGCTCTTGACGCTCCGGCGCTGGGCCTCGAGCTTCTTCGCGGAGCACGGCCCCACGAAGACGATCTTGGCGCTGGGGTGCTGCTTGCGGATCAGGCGCGCGGTGAGCGTCATGGGCGTCAGCGCCATGGAGACGCAGTCGGCGTGCTCGGGAAACTCCTTCTTGGCCATGACCGACCAAGCGGGGCAGCAGCTCGTGCCCATGAAGGGGATCTTCTCGGGGACCTCCTCCAGGAAGTCCTCGGCCTCCTGGACCGCGCAGAGATCGGCGCCGAGGGCCACCTCCTCCATACCCGTGAAGCCGAGCGCTCGGAACGCCTCGCGGAGCTTGTCGACGTTGCCCTTGCCCCCGAACTGTCCCACGAAGGCCGGAGCGACCTCGGCGATGACCTCGTCGCCCTCGCGGATCGATTGGATCACCTGGAAGATCTGGCTCTTGTCGGCGATGGCGCCGAAGGGGCAGTTGACCAGGCACTGCCCGCACGAGACGCACTTGTCGTAATCGATCTTCGCGCGGCCCTGCTCGTCGGATCCGATGGCCCCCATGCCGCATGCCGCGGCGCAGGGGCGCTCGAGATGCTGGATCGAGCCATAGGGGCAGACGCTCTGGCAGCGCCCGCACTTGATGCATTTGTCCTGATCGATATGGGCCTTCTTGTCCTTGAACGAGATCGCGCCCTTGGGGCAGATCTCGCGGCAGGGGTGGGCGAGGCAGCCCTGGCAGGCATCGCTCACGCGATAGGCGTTCTCCTCGCAGGCGTTGCACGCGAAGGAGATGACGTTGATGAGGGGCGGCTGGTAGTAGGTCTCGGGGCGGGCCGCCTCGGCGACGCCCTCGGAGAGCTTGGCCGGCTTGTCGACGCCCTGTAAGGGCAGCCCCATGGCCAAGCGGATCCGCTCGCCCACGATGGCGCGCTCGAGGAACACGCTCTCGCGGTATGTCGCCACGTCGCCGGGGATGATCTGGTAGGGCAGCTCGTCTACCCAGGTGAAATCAGCGTCCCCGTCCCCATAGGCAAGGCGAGCAACCTCGCGGAAGACGGTCCTTCGTATGTTGGTGAGGCTCGTGTAGACCCCGCGCATCGCCGTTCCCATTCCTCAACTCCTCCGGTTGGTCTGGCAGATGACTCCATTTTATAATCGGGGATGCCGATACGTAAGGAGGGAGGCGAAGGAACGCCATGGGACGTCTGACGGGGCACGAGGCGCGCGATCGCGCCGATGGGGGGCGGTGGCGCGTCGGGGCGGCGGCCGCCGTGGTGGCATGGCTCGCGCTCTGGCAGATGGCGAGCCTCCTCATGGCCGATCCCCTGCTCCTTCCCGGGCCCTCCGACGTCCTCGCCTCGCTCGCCCGCCTGATCCCGACCACCGCCTTTCGCCTCAGCGTGCTCTCGTCGGCCGCGCGCATCATCGGGGGGACGCTCGCCGGCTACGCGGTCGCATTCGCGCTCGCCCTCGCGGCCTTCTCGAGCCGGGCGGCGAGGACCTTCCTCGAGCCGCCGCTCGCTGCCGTGAAGGGCACACCCCTGGCCTGCATCGTCGTGCTCCTGCTCATCTGGTTCGGCCCCAGGCACGTCTGCGCGGCGGCGGTGTTCCTGGTGGTGGTCCCGGGGATCTATTTCCCCGTGCTCGAGGGGCTCGACCGGCGCGACCCGCTCGAACGAGAGCTCTTCCACGCCTTCGGCGCCCACCGGTCCGTCCGTGCGCTCGCGTCGGCGTGGCCTGCCATCCTGCCCCATCTCCTCGCGGCCAGCCGCAGCATCCTCGGGATGAGCTGGAAGGCCGGCGTGGCCGCCGAGCTCATCGGCGTCCCCGCGCAATCCATCGGCGAGCGCATCTACCAGTCGAAGCTCCTGCTCGAGACCGCCGACCTCTTCGCATGGACCATCGTGGTGGTCGCCGCCGCCTGGCTGCTCGAGCGCGTCGCCCTCGCCGCCATGGCGGCGAGCTGGCCCCGGACCGCGCGCGCCGCCGCGCGCCGCTCCCCCGGTGCCGCCCGGCGCCCGCGAGGGGCCGCGGACCTCTCCGGTCTTGGACTCGGCGAGGTCGCTGACGGCGAGGTCGTCTGCGTGGTTGGGCCGTCTGGATCGGGCAAGACCACGCTGCTCCGCGAGCTCGCGGGCCTTCCCGGCCATCTCGATCGCCACGGGCCCCAGGCCCCCCTCGCCCCCATCCGGACATCGGGCGTCGTCTTCCAAGAGACCGTGCTGGTGGACGAGCTCGATCCGCTCGACAACGTCCTGCTCCTCGCCGGGGCCGATGCCGCCGCGCGCGCCGGGGCGATCCTGCGCGAGCTCCTGCCCGAGGAGGCGCTCGACCGCCCCGTGGGGAGGCTCTCGGGTGGGCAGCGGCGTCGCGTCGAGCTCGCGCGTGCGCTCGCGCTCAAAGAGGGCCCACTCATCCTCGACGAGCCCTTCACCGGACTCGACCCCGACGCCCGATCCCGGGCCCGCGATGCGATCGCACGCCACCAAGGGGGCAGGGCCGTGTGCATCGCGACCCACGACGTCGAGGACGCGAGGGCGCTCGGCGCGCGGATCGTGCGGCTGTAGCGCCCCGCCGACGGAACTCCACGCGATCGGGGCCAGGGCCCCGCCCGCGCTGGCGCCCACCCCGTCCCTGCGCTACACTAGAACAGATGTTCGCCGCATTGGAGGGTCCGTGAGCACGTTCGATAGATACGCCCCGTTCGTCCAAGACTTCATCTACAGCCACGACTGGGAGAGCCTCCGCTCCATCCAGGTGGCCGCCGCCGAGGCGATCTTCGACACCGACGACGACGTCCTCCTCACCGCGAGCACCGCCTCGGGCAAGACCGAGGCGGCCTTCTTCCCCATCCTGACCGAGTTCTGGGAGCGACCTCCCGCGAGCGTGGGGGCCCTCTACATCGGCCCGCTCAAGGCGCTCATCAACGACCAGTTCCAGCGCCTCGAGGCGCTCTGCGAAGAGGCCGAGATCCCCGTCTGGCACTGGCACGGCGACGTGTCGGCCTCGCATAAGCGCAAGCTCCTCAAGCATCCCTCCGGAGTCCTCCAGATCACGCCCGAATCGCTCGAGGCACTGCTCATGCACAAGCACGCCGCCGTCCCGAGGCTGTTCTGCGACCTGCGCTATGTGGTGATCGACGAGGTCCACTCCCTGCTTCGCGGCGACCGAGGCGGCCAGACCCTCTGCCTCATCGAGCGCCTCTCGCGCATGGCGGGCGTCAACCCTCGGCGCGTGGGCCTCTCGGCGACGATCGGCGACCCCGAGAGGGCGGGCGCTTTCCTCTCCGCAGGAACGGGGCGACGCTGCCTCATCCCCCGTTTCGAGGAGCCGCGTCGCACCTGGCGCCTCTCGATGGAGCACTTCTTCGTCTCCGGACCCCAGGCTTCCGAGCGCCCCGAGTACGGCTCCGGCGACCGGGAGGCGGACGTGCTCCGCATAGAGCGCGTGGACGATGCCTCGCGCGGGCCCGGGGCCGAAGCCCGCGCCGATGTCACCATCCCCCCATGCGGGGAGGCCGCCCTCGCGGCGCCCGACGACGTGGCCCCGCGTGACGCGGACCCGGGCATCGGTTACATCTTCGAGCGCACTCGGGCATGCAAGTGTCTCGTCTTCACCAACTCGCGCGAGGAGGCCGAGGCCGTCTGCTCGACGCTGCGCTCGTATTGCGAGGCCGCGCGCGAGCCCGACCGCTTCCTCATCCACCACGGCAACCTGTCGTCGTCCTATCGCCAATCCGCGGAGGAGGCCATGCGCGACGACGAGCAGGTCCAGACGACCGTGGCGACCGCGACCCTCGAACTCGGTGTGGACATAGGCAGGCTCGAGCGCGCATTCCAGATCGACGCACCCTTCACGGTCTCCGGCTTCCTGCAGCGCATGGGGCGGACAGGCAGACGCGGCAGCCCGCCCGAGATGCACTTCGTCATGCGCGAGGAGGAGCCGGAGCCGCGCTCCCTCATGCCCGAGACCGTGCCATGGAAGCTCCTCCAGGGCATCGCGCTGATCCAGCTCTACCTCGAGGAGCGCTGGGTCGAGCCGCCCGCGCTCGACCGGCTCCCCTATAGCCTGCTCTACCATCAGGTCATGGCGACCCTCGCCTCGTGTGGCGAGCTCTCCCCCGCCGAGCTCGCGGCGCGCGTGCTCTCGCTCACCTACTTCCATCGCGTGAGCGCAGACGACCTGCGCCTGCTTTTGCACCACCTCATCGAGACCGATCACATCCAGCTCACCGAGGGCGGTGGGCTGATCGTGGGGATCGCCGGGGAGCGCGTCACCAACTCCTTCAAGTTCTACGCCGTGTTCCAGGAGAACGAGGAGTTCACGGTGAGGAGCGAGTCGGCCGAGCTCGGCACCATCGTCAACCCGCCCCCGCCCGGGGAGCGCATCGCCATCGCGGGGCACTGCTGGGTCGTCGAGGAGGTCGACTGGAAGCGGCACCTGGTCTTCTGCACCCGCGTGAAGGGGCGCGTCCCCGCGTATTTCGGGGACTGCCCGGGGGACATCGACACGCGCGTGCTCGAGCGGATGAAGCGCGCCCTTGACGAGCACGCAGCCTACCCCTACCTGCTCTCCAACGCGCGCGCCCGCCTCGCCCAGGCCAGGCGCGTCGCCACGGTCGCGGGCATCTCGGGGGATGGCGGGGAGCCCCTCATCAACCTGGGGGGCGACACCTGGGCGCTCTTCCCGTGGCTGGGCAGCTACGCCTTCCTGGCGCTGGAGCGGCTCCTCAAGATCAAGTGCGCGGGCGAGCTCGGCCTCAAGGGCCTCGACGCGTCGCGCCCCTATTTCATGCAGTTCCGCATGAAGGCGGATGCGCGGACCTTCTTCGAGGTCGTCGCCGCCGAGGCCGAGACCCCGTTCGACCCCGTCGAGCTCGTCTATCCCGGAGAGGTCCCCTATTTCGACAAGTACGACGAGATGCTCCCCGCCGAGCTCGTCCGAAAGGGATTCGCGGAGGGCGTGCTCGACATAGACGGCATGCGCGAGCGCGTGCTGGGGTGGCGTGAGCGGATGCGCGAGCGCGACAGGGCCTAGTCGCTAAGCACGCTGCCGGGGAAGTCCCCGTCATAGGGGATCTCGCTTGCGAAGGCGACCTCGGAATCCGTGGCCACGACCAGGTAGTTGTCCTCGCCGCCGAAACTCTCGTCCGTGCACTCGAGCACGTGGACATGGCGGAAGACCTCGCGCAGCGTGGCGACCACGTCGCGCAGGAAGGAGACGTCCGCCCCCTCGGAACCCGAGACGACGTTGCACAGGTAGAGTCCCCCAGGGACCAGTCGGCGCCGCAGGGAGCGCGCGGCCTCTACGGTGGCCAGCGAGCGGAGCGGTTCGCGACCATGGAAGCAATCGTTGACGATGGCGTCGTAGCGCTCGGAGGGGAGAGCATCCACCACGTCGCCGACACGGCTCCTCGTGTCCTCGGACGGGCTCAGGGGGAAGGTCTCCCCCGTCGCATCGATGAACGCCCGGGCGTCCGCCTCGAAGACGCGCATGCGGTTGCCGCGAAGGTCGTCCGGATCGGCCAGGCGGCGCTCGAGGTCGTCCACGAAGAACCACCGCCGCGCGGCCCGGATCATCGAGGGGTCGATCTCGACCACGTCGAGCGATATGCCCCGGCGCGAGCTCAGCAGGTGCTTGGGATATGAGAACGCCCCGCCGCCCAGCATGAGGATCTCCCGCACGCCATGGCCGAAGGCGCGGGCCAGCGGGGTCTCGTTGGCGAACATGGCGTCGAAGGCGCGATGGTACTCGAAGACCGGCTCGAAGCGTCGGTCGTCGAGATAGGTGGCCGACTGGAAGACGCCTCCCGCCCGCAGCACGCGCACGCCCCCGCCGAGTGTGTAGACCACCGCGGGACCGGACATGGTGCGAACCGGATGGGGATCGATCCGACGCACGCCCAAGACGATGCCCGCCGCCGTGGCGAGGATCCCGCCGGCGGCGATGGCCGCCTTCGTCCCCATCTTCATAGATCCCCCTCACCGACCGGGTCGACGGTCGCCCCCGTCAGAGAACGTTGCTGGTAGAGCCCCCGGTCCTGGAACCCGAGGGAGCGATAGTACGCGCGCGTCCCCACGGCGCTGATCACATTGATGCGCTCGTACCCGGCTGCGCGCGCCATCTCGCAGGCCCGCTCCACGAGCCGCCTACCCAGGCCCTGGTGCTGGGCGGCATCGCCGGCCTCGCCCAAGCGGGCGACGGCCCCGTAGACATGGACCTCGCGGATCATGGCCTCGCCTGGGGCGATGGGGAGCTCGTCCGCGTGGGCCGCGACGTAGTCGCGGGAGGGAAGCGAGAGCCTGAGGAAGCCCGCGATGCGATCTTCCGGGTCGACCCACTGCAGGAAGCGCTCACTCGTGTTGGAGGTCTCGTAGGGCACCACATCGAGGCGCAGGTCCGACAGGGCGACCGCGCCGGTGCCGACCTCCCGGTAGCGGATCTCGCGCACACGGGGCCCCTCCGCAAGGCGGCACTCCACCATCTGGCGCAGGTTGGGCTTCTTGTTCCCCGCGATGATGTCATGGGACGAGAAGTCGCGGATCATGCGCGAGATACGGCAGAAGGAGGGGGTCGAGAGGACGTCCTCGGCAAGGACGCCCATCAGCTCGTCCTCGGCATAGGGCACCCACTCCCCCCGTTCGTGACGGCGGCACAGGCGCGCGCCCTCGATGAGCGCGCACGGATAGAGCTTGACCTCGTCGGGCTGGAAGGGCTCGTCGCCCACCAGGCGGGCGTAGTCGCGGACATCCCCCTCCGGCGTGGCGCCGAGGAGGTTGACCATGGCATGCGCGTGGATCTTGAAACCGAAGGCGCGCAGCAACTCGAAGGCCCGCGCTATGCGCGAGACCTCGATGCCGCGGTCGTTCATGTCGAGGATGCGCTGGTCGAGGCTCTGGATGCCCATCTGCACCTTGGTGCACCCCAGGCGCCGTATGAGCTCGAGGGCGGCGGGCGTCACGGCGTCGGGCCGCGTCTCGATGACGAGCCCCACGACGCGATGACGCGCATCCTCGTTGACCCGCTGCAGGCGCTCGAGCTCGTCGAGATCCGCCACCTGCATCGAGGCGAGGCGCGCCCAGGCCCCATCCCCACCGTAGAGCTCGCGGTGGGCGCGGTTGTAGGAGAGCTCGCCCGCGTCGATGGCGGCCTGCACGCGGGACGCGGCGCGGGAAAAGCCCTCCTCGTCCCGAGGGAGCCCGAGGGATCGATAGAGCTCGCGGCGCTCGGCGACCGCGCGCGGCAGCCCCTCGCCCTCCGGGGCCCCCGGGCTCCCCTCGGGGAGCGCGTCCCATCCGGCGAGCATGGGGTTCGCCGCGACGCCCGCGATCGCGGAGTCGTTGAGGGCCCGGAAGAGCTCGGAGACGAACCAGATCTGATAGGCCCGGGGATAGTCGCTCCAGGTACCCCCGAGCACGATGAGCTCCACCTTGTCGGTGGCATGCCCCATCTGGGAGAGCGCCGTCAGGCGCGCCGACACCTGTAGGTAGGGGTCGAACCAGTTCTGCTCGGCTCGCTCGCAAGCCGGCTCGCCGTGCAGGTAGCTCTTGGGCATGCGGATGTCGTTGGGGCAATAGAGGCAATCGCTCGAGCAGGGCCAGGGCTTGGTGATCACGGTGATGGTCGCCACGCCCGAGGCGGTGCGCCGCGGCTTCATACGGACGGCCCTGAGGAAGCGCTCCTCGAGCTCGGGGGTCACGCCCCACGAGCGCCAGAGGTCCGGGTCGTCGCGCTTGATCCGCTGGTAGAAGGGAAGGATCCGGCGCTTGGCGTAGGCGCGCTTGTCGACCGCGTCGGCGCGGGACCGCGCGTTGACGATCCTGACGAGCGCGCGGTCGTCCACGTCGCCGCCATCGCGAAGGATGGCGAGTATGTCCAAAACGATCTGTTCCATGGCCAGTGATTGTACCGCAGTCGCCCCCGGGGGCGCTTTGCGTCACAATGTGGCCTGATGGCGGCCACGACCCGCCCGGGCGGGCGGACGATCGGAGACGAGGGACCATGGACGAGCGCTGCGCGCGGGGGCTCATCGAGCTCAACAACCGTTTCTACGCCGCGAACGCGGCATCGTTCTCGGCGACGAGGTCGGCGCCCTGGGAGGGCTGGCGGCGCGTCGAGGGGGAGCTCGGGCGGACGGGCGCACTCGAGACGGGGCGGCTCAAGGTGCTCGACCTGGCATGCGGCAACCTGCGCTTCGAGCGCTTCCTGGCGGGCCTCCTCCCCGAAGGCGGCCTCTCCGCCACCGCTATCGACAGCTGTCCCGCCCTGGGCCATGCGGAGGAGGGCGTGGACTTCGTCGAGCTCGACATCCTCGATGCGCTCATGGGGAGCGGGGACGCGCCGCGCACACCCCTCGCCGCCGCCTGCGACCTCGCGGTCTGCTTCGGGTTCATGCACCATGTCCCCGGATTCGCGCTGAGGGCGCGCGTCGTCGGCGAGCTCGTGCGCGCGACCCGCCCGGGAGGCCTCGTCGCCATCTCGTTCTGGCAGTTCATGGACGACCCGCGCCTCGCCCGCAAGGCGCGCGAGGCGGACGCCGGGGCGGGCGGGGACGCCCTGTGGCCGGGGTTCTCGCCAAGCGATCTCGAGCCCGGGGACCACTTCCTCGGCTGGCAGGGGGATCATGGCCCCTTGCGCTACTGCCACCACTTCACCGAGCCCGAGATCGACGCCCTCGCCCGCGGCGCCGCAGGCGCGCGCGAGGTGACCCGCTTCTCCGCCGACGGCTCCTCCCACTCCCTCAACCGCTACCTCGTCCTCCAGAGGGACCCCGCCAAAGGATAGGGCCCACCCGCGCCCCGCAACCCCGCACGACCTGCACAACTCGCACGCGCACGCCCGGTATCATGTAAGGTTCGCAAACCACGACTCAAGCGGGGGAATCCAGACACATGGGCTCAACCAGAGCGAGAACACCCAAGAACTTCGTCCTCGACGAGCGCCTCGAGCGCTACCGCGATGCCATAGAGTACCTTCCGGCCACATGGGCGGGACGCTGGCGCGAGGCCGCCGCACCCCTCGCACCGGACGGACGCGGACGCTTCTCGCGGCTCTGCCTCGACCTTGGCTGCGGCAAGGGCAGCTACCTCGTCGCGGCGGCACGGCAAGAGCCCGACACGCTGTTCATAGGCGTGGACGTGCAGCCCGTCTGCATAGCCTACGCCGCCCAGCGCATCTGCGAGGCCGGGGTCGACAACGCCTTGGTCGTCCCCGGCAGCGGCGAGAGGCTCGCGCACATGTTCGCCCCCGGGGAGCTCGACAAGATCACGCTCAACTTCCCCACCCCGCATCCGCGCAAGCGCGAGGCCCTCGAGCGGCTCACCACCGTGGACCACCTGGTCTCGTATCGCGGTCTGCTGGCACGGGGCGGCGAGGTCGTCCTGCGCACCGACAGCGAGCCCCTGCACGACTACTCGCTCCCCCAGTTCGTCGCCGCGGGCTACGAGGTGGTCTGGGATTCGGGCGACACGCGCGCCGAGCATCCGGAGATCCCCTTGAGCGAGTACGAGGAGCGCTTGGTCGAGGAGGGCGCCACCGTCCACGGCATCTGCGCCGTGCCGGGCCCCGAGCCCACGGACGAGCAGCTGCGGGCGGGGCGCGCGAAGGCGGGCGACAGCCTCTACGACTACATCCCCGACGATCTCTACGAGGGGTCCTACGTCCCCCACGGCATGGGGTTCGCCATCACCGCGTTCCGCAACCGCCGCCGCAACCTCGCGGCGCGCGAGCGGGCCGCGGGCGCGCGCGAGGCGGCAGCCGACCCCGCAGGCAAGGAGGTATAGCATGGAGACCGACGACAAGGTCCTCGACGCGTTCGCCCACGGGTCGCTCGGCGCCCTCGCCCCGAGCTGGTGGGAGCCGGCCGATGGTGAGGAGGCCGCGCCCTGGCTCGACGCCGAGGGCGCCTACCAGCGCTTCCTGGAGTGGGTCGAGGCGCGCGGTATCGAGCCGTGGCCCCATCAGGAGGAGGCGCTCTTCGCGCTCGCGGCGGGCAGCAACGTCATCCTCGGCACCCCCACCGGGTCCGGCAAGTCGCTCGTGGCCATGGGGATGATGTTCATGGCCATGGCCACGGGCCAGAGGGGCTATTACACCGCCCCGATCAAGGCCCTGGTGTCCGAGAAGTTCTTCCAGCTCGTCGACATCTTCGGACGCGACAACGTGGGCATGATCACGGGCGACTCCCACATCAACACCTCGGCGCCCATCATCTGCTGCACGGCCGAGATCCTCGCCAACCAGGCGCTTCGCGAGGGCGAGGACGCCGACGTGGGCCTCGTCGCCATGGACGAGTTCCACTTCTTCAGCGACCCCGACCGCGGATGGGCCTGGCAGGTGCCGCTGCTCACCCTCCCCCACACGCAGTTCATGCTCATGAGCGCCACCTTGGGCGACACGACCGCCATCGCCGCCACCCTCAAGACCCACACGGGCCGCGACGTGGAGACCATCGCCGACGCCCCCCGCCCCGTGCCGCTCTCCTACGAGTACGTCAAGACCGCGCTCGAGGGCACCGTCGAGCTGGCCCTGCGCGCCGGGGAGGCCCCCCTCTACATCGTCCACTTCTCCCAGGACGCCGCCCTCCAGTCCGCCCGCGCCCTGGCGAGCTACGGCGTGGCCACCAAGGAGCAGCGCGAGGCCATCAAGGAGGCCATCAAGGGAGGGCGCTTCACCACGGCCTTCGGCAAGACCCTCAAGCACCTCATCTCGTGCGGCGTGGGCCTTCACCACGCCGGCCTACTCCCGCGCTACCGCCTCCTCGTGGAGAAGCTCGCCCAGCAGGGGCTCCTGCCCGTCATCTGCGGCACCGACACGCTCGGCGTGGGCATCAACGTCCCCATCCACACCGTGCTCCTCACCGGCCTCACCAAGTTCGACGGCTACAAGCAGCGCCGGCTGCGCGCCCGCGAGTTCCACCAGATCGCGGGCCGTGCGGGGCGCTCGGGCTTCGACACCGAGGGTGTCGTCATCGCCGAGGCCCCCGAGTACGAGATCGAGAACCACAAGGCCGAGCTCAAGGCCATGGGCGATCCCAAGAAGCTGAAGAGGCTCAAGCGCAAGAAGCCCCCCGAGGGCTTCGTCACCTGGAACGACAAGACCTTCCAGCGCCTCATAGACTCCGTCCCCGAGACGCTGCGCCCGCGCCTGCGCATCACGCACTCCATGGTCCTGGCTGAGGTTGAGCAGGGAGGCGACGCCTGGAGGCGCGTCCTCGCGCTCATCGACGACTCGCTGCAGACCCCCGAGGAGAAGGCCGCGCTCAAGGCGCGCGGCGCCGAGATCCTGGCGACGCTCATCGACGCCGGCGTCGTGGTTCGCGAGGAGGAGGACGGCGCCGAGGAAGCGGGCGGCGACGAGCCCTTCGGCGCGCCGGCGAGCTATTACCTCACCGTCGACCTGCCCGAGGACTTCGCCCTCGACCAGCCGCTCTCGCCCTTCCTCCTCGCCGCGCTCGAGCTGCTCGACCCCGAGAGCCCCACCTATGCCCTCGACGTCATCTCCATGGTCGAGGCCACGCTCGAGGAACCCAAGCAGGTCCTGCGCGCCCAGGAGCGCATCGCGCGCGACGCCGCCATGCAGGCCATGAAGGCCGAGGGTGTGGACTTCGAGGAGCGCGTGGAGCGCGTCCGCGACGTGACCTACCCCAAGCCCCTCGAGGAGCTCTTGGAAGGGGCCTTCGCCCAGTACTGCGCCGAGGTCCCCTGGGCCAACGACTACGAGCTCAGCCCCAAGTCCGTCCTGCGCGACATGCTCGAGACCGGATGCGACTTCAAGAGCTACATCGCGCGCTACAAGATCGCCCGCTGCGAGGGCATCCTGCTGCGCTACCTCGCCGAGGCCTATCGCTCCCTCGACCGCACCGTGCCCTGCGAGCGTCGAACCGAGGAGCTCGACGACATCGTGGCATGGCTCGGCCTCGTCGTGCGCTCCGTCGACTCGAGCCTCGTCGACGAGTGGGCGAGCGCCGGATCCGAGCAGGAGGTGGGCGCGCACGTCCTGAAGGACGCCGTGGTGGCGGATCGTCGCGGCATGACGCTCTTGGTGCGCAACGCCCTCTTCCAGCGCGTGCGCCTGGCGGCGAGGGGCAAGGCAGCCGAACTCGGCGAGCTCGACGGCGACTGGGGCTATAGCGAGGCGCGCTGGCGCCGCGTACTCGACGCCTTCTTCGAGGCGCACGAGGAGCTCCTCGTCGACGCCGACGCCCGCTCCACCGCGTTCTTCTCGATCGACGAGGCCGACGAGCAGGCCGATCACGTCTGGCATGTGCACCAGATCCTCCATGACTCGGATGGCGACCACGACTTCGCCATCATGGCCGACGTCGACCTCGACGCCACCCAGGACGGCGACGGCGTGGTGTTCGCCAACTACCGCGCCGGGGTCTTCGAGGACCTCTCCGCCTGACCCGCGGCCAAAGGGCGGCGCCCGGCATCCATCGGGCGCGGGGATGGATCGCCCCGCGTCCGCGACGCTGCTCCAAGCGCTACTATAGGGTGGCGCATCCGCGCATCACACCCAACCATGAAAGGTGGCCATCACCATGAAGATCGCGATCCCCTCCGTCGGAGAGGGCGGGCTCGAGGCCTCTCGCTCCGCGCATTTCGGCCATGCCGACTGCTTCACCATCCTCGACATCGACGGCGGCCAGGTGACGCTTGCGGGCGTCATCGCCAATCCCCCGCACGCCGAGGGCGGCTGCATGCGCCCGGTGGGCATCCTGGCGGACGCCGGCATCGACGCCATCGTCGCCGCGGGCATGGGCATGCGCCCCATGCAGGGCTTCGCCCAAGCTGGCATAGCCGTGCTGCACGACGCCGACTCCCCCACCGTCGCCGCGGCGGCCGAGCGCGTGGCGCAGGGCCAGACCGAGGCCATGGGCCCCGAGCACGCCTGCCATCACTAGGCGACCGGCCCAAGATCCCCCGCGTCCCCGACGACCCGCCCCCATTGAAGGCGAGAGGACCAGCGAGACCATGAATCGACCATCGACGCGCGACATCGCCTATAGCGCCTTGTTCGTCGTGCTCATCGCGGTGGGGGCCTTCGTGAAGGTCCCCGGACCGCTGTGCCCGCTCACCCTGCAGCCCGTCATGGTCTCGCTCACCGGCCTCTTGCTCGGACCGCGCCTGGGCCCGCGCGCGGTGGCGGCCTATGTCGTGGCTGGCCTGGCAGGGCTCCCGATCTTCGCCGGCGGGGGCGGCCCGGGATACATCATGAGCCCGAGCTTCGGGTATCTCATCGGATTCATCCTGGACGCCTGGATCGTGGCGCGGCTCGCACCGCCCAGCGCCCCGGTCACGCGGTGGCGCCGGATGCTCGCTTGCCTCGCAGGGCTCCTGGCGCTCTATGCCGTGGGCATGACCCATCTCTACCTGGTGAGCAACCTCGTGCTGGGAACCCCCGTCACCGTCGGCTCGCTCTTCATGTTCAGCTTCCTGCTCGTGCTCCCCGGGGACCTGATCTTGATTCCCGTGGCGGCCGAGGTCGCCGGACGCCTGGCTCCGCTCATGCACCCTGCGGACGCAGACGGCGGGCCCGTGAGGCAGACGGGGCGCTAGGCGGATCGGCGGGGCGCAGCGGCGCGGGGGCCGCACATCGACGCGGCGGGACGGCGCGGCGGGCAGTCCCTAGCCCAGCCCGGCGGCGGCGTAGACGATGGTCGTGAGCGCGAAGATGGCGAAGACGGCCGCCAAGCCGACCGCCGTCTCCCTGAGGACGCCCCAGCGCGCGAGGAGGGGGAACCTCTTGCGCAGGCGCCGACGATCGAGCAGGAGATAGGTGATGATGGCCCAAGATGCGTCGAGCATGACGAGGTACTCCAGGGCCCTGAACCAGAGGGGCAGGGCCGCGTCGCGCGCGTTGGGATGAAGCGTCGCGACGACGCTCGTGACGAGCACCAATGAGAGCAGGATGGCGAGGGCGACGTTCCACATCACGCCGACCCAGACCGGGACGATCTCGCCGAGGCTTCGCCTGGCACCCCTCGCCCCGAAGTCGGGCGGGGTGGACGCGGGGTCGGGCAGAGCGGCACGAGATGGAGCGGGGATGAGATCGGCGGAAGATGCGACCATCGTGTGGGCCTTCGCCTGCGAAGGCGCATCCGAGCACATGGAGAGCGCGTCCATGAGGGCGGCTTTCAGCTCCGACGCGGTCGCATAGCGGCCCTTGGGATCGAAGCGACGGGCGCGCTCGATCACGCCCGCAAGGGCGCGGGGGACGCCCTCTCCCTCGAGGGCAACGCGGTCCATGGCACCATGGGGATGCCCTCCCGTGAGGCAGAAGAAGACCAGGCCCCCCAGCGCGAAGACATCGCTCCTCACATCCGTCTGACCAAACCCGAACTGCTCCGGCGGCGCATAGGAGCGCGTGCCGAAATGGGTGGTGTCGGCCTCGGCGTCCTCGCGCCACGTGCGCGAGATGCCGAAGTCTATGACGATGGGCACACCGCCGCGCACGATGATGTTGGATGGCTTGAGATCGCGATGGATGAGCGGCGGGTCGAGGCGCTCATGGAGGAAGCTCGCCGCATCGCAGAGCGCGGGCACGATCTCGCGGACGCGGTCCATGCCGGGGCCCTCTTGAGCGATGTGGCTTCCCAGGTCCACGCCATCGATCCATTCCATGACCACGGTCAGGCGCTCGCCCATGCGGGAGCACTCCACGATCCTTGGAAGATGGGGCGAGAAGAACCCCGCGCGCTGCTGGGTCAAGAGCCGCTCGTAGGCCGTCCCCACCCCGGCCGAGCAGTCGATCGTCTTCCTTACGAAGGGGCCCAGGCTTCCGCCGCCGGCGCCTTCGAAGCGGACCACCTCGGTGAGCTCGAAATCGGACTCCTTGAGGGTGCGCACCGCTCGCCAGCTCGACGACCTCTCCCATGCGGCGAGGTGCTCGTCGAGCTCTGAACGAAGGGCGGCGTCACCGTCCGCGGGGATATGGGGTGTGGCGGGGCTCATGCTATCCATGCGTCCATGATAGCGCGACGCGCGGACACGCCGTTCGGCGGGGACGATCCGCAAGGCGCGCTAGCAGACCGTCTCCTCCCCCAGGCGATAGAGCTCCTCGTTGGTCTTTTGGAGGGAGCAGCCGTGATCTATGCAGAAGATGATGATGGCGTCGCGGCGGCACTTGGGATCGAGCGTGCTCGCGCCGGCGCTCACGAGGGCGCGGTTGGCCTCGCGCAGGGTGAGGGCCATGGCGAGGGCGATCTGGAGGACCTTGTTGCGCGACGGGTTGCGCGTGCCGGTGAAGATCTGGTATCCGAAGGTCTCGTTGAGGTCGGCCATGCGGACCACCCGGGCGCGCTCGAGGCGCTTCTTCTTGAGCATCTCCTGCAGGAACTCCGCGAGGGTCCCCGCGGGAAAGTCGTGCTCGGCGACGAAGGCGTCGATGCTCGGGGCCTCGAGCAGCTCCTTGAGCATCTCCTCGGTCAAAGGCTCCGACATGGCTTCTCCCCTTCCCTCGTTTTCCATACATATGCGGGCACCGGAGGCCGTCTGCCCCGGTGCCCGCGGTCGATCTTGTCGCGCGCGGCGCGCGATGCCGCGGCGCAGCCTACGAGATGACCCAGGTCGCGGTGACGTCGTCCACGCGGAACGGGCTGCCAAAGTAGAGCACCTTGGCGGAATCCCCCTCCGCATAGATGTTGCCCGCAGCCGAGCCGCCGGCGGCGATGGAGCCATTCGAGAGCTCCTCCTCCGCCTCGCTATAGTACGTCATGCCCTTGCGGGTACCCTCGGCGTTCTCGCTCTTCCAGTCGTAGGAACTGAAACGCACGGCCTCGGGCCCGTTGTTGACATAGGTGACATGGATGGCTGTGACGGTTGAGCCGTCGTAGTTGGTGAGGCCGGGGGTGACGGAGTCGACCGTGACCGTCACGCCGTTGTCGAGCTCGACGGACGCACCGACGGCGAGCTCCTGGGCGGTCGCGGCATCGTCCACGTCGTCCTTGGAGTCGTCGGCGTCGGCGTCGTCCTTTGCCGACTGGGTCGTGCTGGAGACCTGGGGGCCCTTGGTGGCCTCGTCGATCGCAGCGCCATAGAGGGCCTGGCTGCCAAGGACCGCCACCACGGCGACGACGTTGACGATGATGGCGACGATGGCCAGGCCCTTGCCCGCGCGCTTGCCCCTGGCGCAGGCGATCAGCCCGGCGATGGAGAAGATCGCGCCCAGCAGGGCGACGAGGAACGACATGTTGTTGACGATGGGGAGCAGCGACGTGAGCAACGCTAGGATACCGAGCACGAGGCCGGTGATGACCAGTGCGGAACGGGGCGTCTTGCCTGCGGTATCTTCCATGGGACCTTCCTTTCGTGAGGCTTCCTTCCCCGCGAGGGGCTTTCGACGCCACGATGATAGGAAAGTGTCCGAGGCGCTGCATTAGCTGGGAGCTAATGGAGATAGAAGAGCTGCTCGAAGCGCCAACATCCCCGCCGCCACCCATCTACACCGAGGCGGCCTGCGACTCCCGCGCCCCATCACCTGTCATCCATCAGGGGCTGCATCGCAGCCCACCTGACTACGCCCCATTATGCGCATGTCCTGAAGTCGACCCATCACAATGAGGCGCCGCGATTCTTACCATCGCAACCACATCCAGCCATTAACCATGATTCACCTATTGCAGGTTACGTGATAGCGTTATCCCATCACGAGAGGACGTTGAAAGGAGCATCCGATGCCAAGGAGTCCGAAAGAGAGAAAACTCCAATCAATGGGCGTCGCTTGGTTCGTCTCATATGCGTTTTACAACTATGTTGACAAGAGCCATGACAACTGGCAGAGGACCAATACGGTGACCATGCGCAAAAGCTTCTACGCTTCCTCCATCGAACACCATGCTGAGTGGCTTCGCCAGGTTCCCAGCATGCGCTCTGCCAGCCTCTCGAGGAACACCATCGGTCTCAGCGCAGAAGAGATAAAAAACATGGCGAAGGAGATACTCAATCAGATGCCCCAATTCCACAACATATAGCCCATCATCGCGTACCTTCCTGTATCGCCGGAGGTCATCCAAGCCCCGTCGAAATCACACTGTGTGTCGTCAAAGAACTCGCCCGAAACTTCCTATTTGCCCCAGCCCCAGCACGTCGCATACCATGGGGTCGACCATAAACGCCGGTACCGAGCGGAGGAGCCTATGCCAAGCAATAAGAGATCGGCGCGCGCCAAGCAGCGTGCGGCGTTCGAGGCGGGCTTCGACGCCTCCGGCATGGGCGACCTCTTCGCCCGCGAGCACGACAGGAAAGACCGCCTCGATGCCCAGCACGAGGCCGCCCTCAAGCTCAAGGCGTGCGAGTCGAAGAACCGCTATAGCAGCCGGGCGGAAGCTCTCGACGCCATAGCCGCATGCGCCGACCACGGCCGCCGCGGGCTCCATGTCTACCGCTGCCCGTACTGCAACGGCTGGCACCTCACATCCCACCCGCAGGACCGCTAGCCAAGCGCCCTGGGCCTACTGCCCGGCGTCCCTCCAGCCCTTACAAACATCCACCCAGGACCTCGGCGCAGAGAGCTCCTCGAGCTCGGCGATCGTCAGCTCGATCGCGCTGTTGGCGCTCCCGCATGCGGGGAACACCGTGTCAAAGCGCCTGAGGGACTCGTCCAGATAGATCTCCACGCCCTCGTTGACGGCGAAGGGGCAGACCCCTCCCACGGCGTGTCCCACCAGCTCCACGACCTCGTCCGGCAAGAGCATCTTGGCCTTGGATGCGAAGCGGGCCTTGAACGCGCGGTTGTCCACCCTCGCGTCGCCCGCGGCTACGATGAGCACGGGCGCGCCCCCGACCATGAACGAGAGCGTCTTGGCGATGCGGCAGGGCTCGCACCCCAGCGCCCGCGCCGCAAGGTCCACGGTGGCGCTCGAGACGTCGAACTCCTGGATCCGCTCCCCCGCTCCGCGGGACGCGAGGAACTCCCTCACCTTGTCTATGGACATCTTCCCGACCATCCTCGATCTCAAAACCATCTGCAAACGGGCAGGCGGACCCCATCAGCGCAAAGACCGGAGCAGCTCCTTGCGCTCCTTGGGGATCACCCTGCTCTCGATTGCCTTCTGGATCGCCTTGCCATGCGTCCCTGCGGGCAGAAGGCGCCGCTCGATGACGGGCAGCGCATCGTCCCAGCGCTTCCCGAGCGCCGTCGCAACGTACCACGCCACCATCATGTCCACGTAGTAGTCGCCGGCGGGCAGCGCGGCGGCGCGCTCGAGCTGCGAGAACTCAAAGCGGTCTCCCAGAAACTCGCGCATGAGCACGCCTATGCCAAAGCGGGTCGTGTACGTGGCCCCCGCGTCCATCCATCTATAGGCATGCCCGAGCAGGGCCTCGCTGGGGGCGCGCCCAAACGCCCGGGGCGAGATGAGGTCGCAGACGGCCCAGTTGTCCACGAAGGGAAGGAAGCGGTTGAGCTCCCGCACGGCCTGATCGAAGTCCCTAAGGCGGCTGATGAGGATGCCATGCAGGCAATCCTCCTCGTACCAGGCATGGGGAAGGGCGTCCATGAACAGCGAGGCCGCCTCGGGATCGCGCGCCATGCGCGCCGCGGTCTTCCGCAGGTCGGGCATGCGCACGCCGATCATCCGTTCTGGATCGACCGTGGGAATGATCCTCGCGCTGAAGGCCCGATACCCCTCGTCCGCGTGCTCCCGCAGGACCGCCTCCACATCAAACGACACGGCAGCCGCCTCCCTCCTTATGCGACGATGGGGGCGTGTCGGCATAGCGCCCGGCCACCGAAAACCTGTCTTTTACCGATTCCCTTACGTGATAATAAAACAAGATTCCATCGTCGGGCTCAGATGGGAGTCGACCATGTTCCTCGCCGGTTTTCGCTCTCTGATTCGCGCCGTCACAAGGAATGGGGTGTTCCCACTCGCCACCATCCTCATCTCCGCATATTTCGCCCTTCCATCAGTGATCCCAAATGACACCGGCGCGTTTGTCTTCCAAGCTCCGTTCATCAAGGAAAACCGTCTCGACATCCTCTCCGAGAGCATCGCATCGGGAGCCTATGACAGCGCGCCGCAGAACATCAAGGAGGCGAACGATGAGCTCCTCTCGCTGCTGGAGAAGACGCAGGGCTCGGACGCGGCCGTCTCCCTTGCGGCCCAGGCGAAGATAGCCCAGATCGATTTCGAGCTGTATGAATCTGGCAATCTGTCGGCAGACGAGCTGTCCCTCGAGGCCAAACGAACCCTCCTTGACGACTTACAGGCCCTCCCAAAGCCCGTTCTATACGAAACCACTGCAGATGAGCCCATGCTCTACAGGCTGGCTGAACTCATGGGCACGGTGCCTCCCCTCTTGCTTCTCGTCCCGCCCATCGCGGTTGCCTACGCCGCCTTCCGCGCCATAGAGAACGACCGTCTGGGTTTCCAGCTCCCCTTGTCGAATATGGGCAAGATCGCGCTGGCGGCGTCGGCGACACTGGTCGTCTGCATCGTCGGGCTGGCCCTGGCCCTCATCCCCGGTGCGCTCATCAGCCTCGCCAAGAACGGCGTTGGGGATCCCACATATCCCGTTGTGCTGATTCAGGGAGGCGCGGTCCTCGAGTCGACGATATCGATGACGCTCGCAAAGGCGCTGGCCCTGTG
>JAXDWR010000009.1:0-24440 GCA_034088265.1 Collinsella sp.
TCGAGATCGATCCGCTAAAGAAAGGACCCCATGGGTATCAACCTCATCTCGCTTCTCACGAGCGCCGTCGCGGTCATCGTCGGCATCGTCGTCCACGAAAGCGCCCATGCCCTCACGGCCCACCTACTCGGCGACCGCACCGCCCGCAGCCGGGGCCGCGTGTCCCTGAACCCCTTGCGGCACATCGACCCTTTCGGCACCGTCCTGCTCCCTTTGCTCATGATCGCCGCGGGCGGGCCCGTCTTCGCCTTCGCCAAGCCCGTCCCGGTGTATCTTGGCAACCTCCGCCATCCAAAGCGCGACGAGATCCTGGTCTCGCTCGCCGGGCCCCTCTCCAACATCCTTCTCGCCGCCCTCGGCGCCGGGGCGCTCGGGGCCTTGGCCGGCGGCCTCGCCCACGACATCCCCGGCCCCTGGGCCGCCCAAGCCGTGACCTTCCTCCTCACCTTCATGATGGTGAATCTCTCCCTCGCCTTCTTCAACCTGATCCCGCTGCCCCCGCTCGATGGCTCCTCCATCATCATCCCGCTGCTCAGGGGCAACGCGCTCGACACCTATCGCCGCATCCAGGCCTATTCGATGCCCATCCTCATCGTGGTCCTCTACATGCTGCCCTCCCTCACGGGGATCGATCTCGTCGGCACGTATTTCGATTTGACTGTGTACCCCCTGGCCGATGCGATGCTCTCCCTCGCCCTTGGACGGTAGTGCGCTAAACTAGTCGCATGTGTGCCACATGAGTAAGGATTGGAGGTGGCGGATGTCGTATCGCGTGTCGACGCAGGTCTACTCGGGTCCCTTCGATCTCCTCCTCCAACTCGTGAGCAGGCAGAAGGTCGACATCGGATCGATCTCGATCGCCGAGGTGGCCGATCAGTACCTCGCCGAGGTCGAGCGCCTCGAGGCCGTCGACCTCGACGTCGCGAGCGACTTCCTCTTGGTCGCCGCCACCCTCCTCGACATCAAGGCCGCCGCGCTCGTGCCCGCCGATCCCGCGCCCCTCGAGCTCGATGACGCGGACCAAGACGAGCTCGCCGACCTGGATGGCGACACGCTCCGAGAGGTCCTCATCGCCCGCCTGATCGCCTACAAGCAGTTCAAGGGGGCTGCCGCCGCGCTGGGTGCCCGCATGGAGGCCGAGAGCCGCATGCATCCGCGCGTCGCCGGGCCGGACCCCGAGTTCCTGGGGCTCATGCCCGACTACCTCGCCGGGATCACCCTGAGAGGGCTCGCCGTGATCTGCGCCGATATAGACGGCAAGCGCCAGCGCTTCCTGTTGGAGGCGGAGCACGTCGCCCCACGGCGCATGCCCATCGAGCTCACCGTCGCCTCGGTCGACCGCGTGACGATGCAGCGCCCCCACATCACCTTCAAGGACCTCCTCGATGGAGAGGCCACGACCGAGCAGATCGTCGCCACCTTCCTCGCCATCCTCGAGCTTGCCAAGCGCGGCTCCATCACCCTCGAGCAAGACGAGGGGTTCGGCACCATCCGCATCGACCGCGTCGAGGGGGCCCCGGAATACCAACCCGACCATGCACCTGAACCCGAAAGGGAGTCCTGATGCCAGATCTTGGGAGACTCAACCCCTCATCGATCAAGGGAGCGCTCGAGGCGCTCCTGCTCGTCTCGAGCGATCCGGTCAGCGCCAGCACGCTGGCCGCCGCGCTCGACATCGCCCCGGGGGAGGCCGCATCCCTGCTCGCGGAGCTCCAGGTCGAGTACGCCGAGGCCAACAGGGGCTTCCAGCTGCGCGAGGTGGCGGGCGGATGGCGCCTCTTCACCCATCCCGCCTACCATGATCAGGTCGAGGCCTTCGTCCTCTCCTGGGACACCCAGCGCCTCTCCCAGGCAGCCCTCGAGACGCTCGCCGTCATCGCCTACCACCAGCCCGTCACGCGCGAGATGGTCAAGGGCATCCGCGGCGTCAACTCCGACGGCGTCATCTCCTCGCTCGCCGACAAGGGCCTCATCCGCGAGCTCGGGCGCGATCCCGAACGGGGCCAGGCCATCCTCTACGGCACGACCTCGACCTTCCTCGAGAAGTTCGGCCTGAGGAGCGTGCGCGACCTTCCCGACCTCGAGCAGTTCGCGCCCGACGAGCAGTCGAGGCGCTTCATCCGCGAACGGCTCTCGGGCCGCACCATCCAGTCGACCCTCGAGGAGACCGACGAGGATCTCGAAGAGGAGCGCGAGCTCATCGATTCCGACATCGACGACGATGACGACCTCATCCTGATCGGCAACTCGACCGAGGGCGACGACGATGTCTAGCCCCGCGTTTCGCGAGGGTGAGCGGCTCGTCCCCATGAGGCTCCAACGCTTCCTCGCCCGCTCCGGCATAGCCTCGCGCCGCGGCTCCGAGAACCTCATGACCCAGGGCCGTGTCACGGTCAACGGCGTCGTCGCCACCGAGCTCGGCACCAAGGTCGATCCGCTCCGCGACAAGGTCGAGGTCGACGGCATCCCCGTCGAGCCCGCCCGTGGCGCGACCCATCTCATGCTCAACAAGCCTGCGGGGTTCCTCACCACGATGAGCGACCCCCACGGAAGGCCCACGGTGGCCGAGCTCGTCCCGACCGAGCGCTTCCCCGGCCTCTATCCCGTCGGGCGCCTCGATATGGACACGACCGGGCTCTTGCTCTTCACCACCGACGGCGATCTCGGGCAGGCGCTCCTCCATCCCTCGCACCATGTCTGGAAGACCTACGTGGCGCTTGTCGACGGCGTCGTGTCCGACGCCGAGCTCGACCCCTTGCGACGCGGGATCGAGCTCGATGACGGCCCCTGCCAACCCGCGCGGTGCCGCGTCCTCGAACGGCCCCGCCCTCGCGCCACGCGCGTCGAGGTCATCATCAGGGAGGGGAGGAAGAACCAGGTCAAGCGGATGCTCTCCAAGATCCACCACCCCGTCCTCTCACTCCATCGCACGCGCTTCGGACCCCTCGCCCTCACGGGCCTCGACGAGGGGTCATGGCGGGAGCTCACCGAAGAGGAGGTCGCCTCGCTCACGTCTCTCGACACCCACTGAAACCGATCCGAACGATCCTCACGACAGATGGCGCGCGTGCGCGCATGACAGAAGGGACCAGATGATGATCATCGCAATCGACGGGCCCGCGGGCTCCGGTAAATCCACCATCGCCCGCGAGGTCGCCGCCCGCTTCGGCTTCCACAAACTCGACACCGGCGCCCTCTACCGCACCGTGGCGCTCTCGTGCGCCACGCATGGCATCGACCTCGACGACGAGGGGGCCGTCTGCGCGGAGGCCCGCCGCGTCGACATCGCCTTCGACTCCTGCGGCGAGGAGACGCGCATCACGATGGACGGGCACGACGTGAGCGACGACATCCGCACACCCGCGGTCGACCGCATCGTCTCGAAGGTGTCCGCCTACGCCGGCGTGCGCGAGGCCATGCTGCCGGTGCAGAGGCTCTTCGCGCAGGATCGGGATGTCGTCGCCGAGGGCAGGGACATCGGGACCGTCGTCTTCCCCGACGCCGAGCTCAAGGTCTTCCTCACCGCCGACCCCCGCGAGCGCGCACGGCGCCGCGTCCTCCAGCGCCATCGCGACGGCGAGCTCGACGCCGCCAGCATCGACGAGGAGATCGAGCAGACCCTCCGCGATATCGAGCGTCGCGACCAGCTCGACTCCTCGCGTCAGACCGCTCCGCTCAGGGCCGCCAAGGACGCCGTCCCCATAGACTCCTCCTCCTTCACCATCGAGGAGGTCGTCGATCAGATCAAGGGGCTCATCGATGGGAGGTGCGGAGCATGAGGCTGTTCACGTCTTCCAGGGACGACTACCATGACGCCGCGATGTCCGACTACCCCCTGGTCTTCAGGGCGCTCTACTCGATCGTGATCGGCATCCTCTTCGCCTTCACGAAGCTGATGTGGCGCTGGGAGATGGAGGATCCCGAGCTCCTCTATCCGGCTGGGGACGACGCGGGCCGCATCATC
Source organism: Collinsella sp. (assembly GCA_034088265.1). Classification (GTDB taxonomy): domain Bacteria; phylum Actinomycetota; class Coriobacteriia; order Coriobacteriales; family Coriobacteriaceae; genus Collinsella. The sequence goes on from JAXDWR010000009.1 coordinate 3,965, forward strand.
ATCTGCAACCACACCTCCATGGCCGAGGTCCCCTGCATCATTGCGCACATCTGGGCGAGCGGTCGGCGCGCGCGGCCCATCTACAAATCCGAATTCAACAAGGCCCGCATCGTCGGCTGGGCCTTCTCCCGGTTCGGCGGGATCCCCGTCGAGCGCGGCACGGCGGACATGAAGAGCCTGCGCAGGGCCAAGAAGGCCCTGCAGCGGGGCGAGGACGTCCTGATCTTCCCCGAGGGTACGCGCATCCGCACCGACGACCAGCCCGTCGAGGTCCATGGCGGCTTCGCCCTCATGGCGAGCATGGCCAAGGCCCGGATCGCCCCCATCGCCGTCTGCGGATTCCGCGACATCACGCCCGCGGGAAAGCGCATCATGCGCCCGATGAGGTGCTGGATGCGCGCCGGGGCCCAGGTGGGGGCCGAGGACGCCCCCTCCGATCTCAAGCGTCGCGACCAGGGACGCTGGGTCGAGGAGGAGGCCGTCAGGCGCATGTACGAGCTTCGCGACGCCCTGCGTGCCGAGCATCCCGGGAGGCGCTGAGATGTCCCACATCGCCCGCCTCGTCATCGAGGTCGCCGACCACGCCGGGGTCTGCTACGGCGTCCAGCGCGCGCTCGACATGACCTACGAGGCCGCGCGCTCGGCCCGCGAGCCCGTGCGGACCTTGGGCCCCCTCATCCACAACCCCCGCGTCGTCTCGGAGCTGGCGGACGCGGGAGTGGGCGTTGTCGGGAAGGTGGACGATGCGGGTGAGGGCACCGTCGTCATCCGCGCCCACGGCGTGGTGCCCCAAGCCATCGACGACGCTGGCGCGCGCGGGCTCCAGGTCGTCGACGCGACGTGCCCGTACGTCAAGAAGGTGCACCTCTCCGCAGAGAGGCTCTCCCGACAGGGCTGCCAGGTCATCGTGGTGGGGGAGGAGGGCCACCCCGAGGTCGAGGGGATACTGGGCCACGCCGGCGACTCCGCCCGGGTGGTCAGCTCGGTCGAGGACGTCGAGGGCCTCAAGCTCGCACCCAACGTGGGCATCGTGGTCCAGACCACGCAGACCGCCCTCAAGCTCTCGCAGATCGTCGCCGCGATCGCCCCCCGCGTTCGCGAGATGCACGTCGTCAACACGATCTGCAAGGCGACGCAGGAGCGCCAGGAGAGCGCGGCCCTGCTCGCCAGGCGCGCCGACTGCATGCTCATCATAGGCGGCAAGAACTCGGGCAACACCCGACGCCTCTTCGAGATCTGCAGCTCTCTGTGCGCGGACACGCACCACATCGAGGACGCCGCCGAGATCGATGACGGCTGGATTCCCGAAGCCGGGCTCATCGGCATGACGGCGGGCGCGTCCACCCCCGCCTCCCATATCATGCAGGCGGTCGACGCCATACAGGAGCTGCGCCCGGGAGCGGAGCTCGTCTGGAGAAGGGGCGGGCGCGATGCCTGATCCCACCGTCCCCCCTTACGCCTCGATCCCTGCCGATTACGCACCGACCTCGCATCCAGACGACGCGGGCGCCCTCGTGGTGTCGGTCGCGCCCGAGTCGCCCGCCGACGACCTGGGGCTCGTCCCCGGCATGCGCGTCCTCTCGGCCAACGGGCGTCCGCTCACCGACATGATCGTGTGGCTCTGGGAGACGGACGGGACCGAGGTCGACCTCGAGGTGTTCGACCCGTCGGACGGGACCATCGCCGAGGCCACCATGGAGCGCTTCGAGGGCGAGCCATGGGGCGTCGAGTTCGACGGCGCCGTCTTCGACGGCATCCGCACCTGCGTCAACGCCTGCCTGTTCTGCTTCATGGGCATGCTGCCCAAAGAGCACCGGAGCAGCCTCTCGCTGCGCGATGACGACTACCGCCTCAGCTTCCTCCAGGGCAACTTCGTGACCCTCACCAACATGTCCGACGCCGAGGTCGACGACGCCATCGAGAAGATGCTCTCGCCGATGAACGTCTCCCTCCACGCGATCTCGCCCGACGTCCGCCGCCGTCTCATCGGCAGGAACGCCGCGCGCGGCATCGAGGTGCTCGAGCGCCTCATGGACGCCGGCATCGAGATACATGCCCAGATCGTCCTCTGCCCGGGGATCAACGACGGCGACGAGCTCAGGTCCACCCTCGATTGGGTCGAGGACCATCCCCTCATCACGTCGCTCGCCATCGTGCCCCTCGGTTTCACCAAGTACTCGACGCGCTTCTCGAGCTCGTTCTCCGATGACGTCCACGCATCGCGGCGAGTCGTCGAGCTCATCGAGCCCTACCAGCGCCGCTCGCGCGAGCGCTTCGGGACGACGCGCTTCCAGCTCTCCGACGAGTTCTACATCGACGCCGAGCTCGATGTCCCGCCCGCCGACGCATATGACGGATTCCCCCAGTTCTACGATGGCATCGGCATGATACGAAGCTTCCTCGACGACACAGAGAGCCTGGGAGCGCGCCGTCCTGTCGACGTGGCGCGCGCGAGGGAGTCGGCCCTATCGGGGACGAGGTCCATCCTGATCTGCGGGGAGGCCGCCGCCGGCGCCTTCTCGGTCCTCGCACGCGAGCTCAGGGGCGACGCCGACGGGACCGCGGACGGATATCGCGTCCTGTCGATCAAGAACAGGTTCTTCGGCGGCAACGTCAACGTGACCGGGCTCATATGCGCCTGCGATCTCGCCGAGCAGCTCCCCGCCGACCTGGAAGGGTCCATCGTGCTCCTCCCATCCATCATCTTCAACTACGACGGGCTCACACTCGACGGCGCGACCCGCGAGGAGGTCCACAGGATCGTCACCGACAGGGGAGGGAGGCCGATCGAGTCCGTCCCCGCGCCCGACGACATGCTCGACGCCCTCCTCACCGCCATCCCGCCAAACCCCATCCCGTAGATTCTCTGGCTTCCCCGCGGCGGCCCGCCACCCAGGCGCGGCCAGCCGCCGATGAATGGTATCCTTCATGCAGATACGAGACAACAAGGAGATCCTATGCCCAAACCCATCGTCGCCATCGTCGGGCGCCCCAACGTCGGCAAATCGACCCTGGTGAACCGCATCGCGCAGACCGCCGACGCCATCGTCCACCAGAGCCGCGGCGTCACCCGCGACCGCTCATATCACGAGGCCGACTGGAACGGCCGTGAGTTCGTCCTCGTCGACACCGGCGGCATCGAGCCGCTCAAGAGCGACGACGTCTTCTCGGGATCGATCCGCGACCAGGCCCTCGCCGCCTGCGAGGAGGCCTCCGCGATCCTGTTCGTCGTCGACGGGACGACGGGCGTGACCGAGGAGGACGAGACCGTCGCGCGCATGCTCAAGCGCGTCGACGTCCCCACCTTCCTGCTCGTCAACAAGCTCGACAACCCCTCCCGCGAGGAGGAGGTCCTCTGGGAGTTCTACTCCCTCGGCATCGGCGAGCCCATCGCCATCTCCGCCCTGCACGGCCATGGGACGGGCGACCTCCTCGACGAGATCGTCGCGCTCTTCCCCGAGGAGGGCGAGGAGGAGGTCGAGGAGGACTCTGACATCCTCAGCGTGGCCATCATAGGTCGCCCCAACGCGGGCAAGTCGTCGCTGTTCAACAAGATGATCGGCTCCCAGCGCTCCATCGTGTCCGACATCGCCGGCACGACGAGGGATGCCATCGACACGATCGTCGAGCGCGACGGCCGCAGCTACCGCATGGTCGACACTGCGGGAATCCGCAAGAAGAGCACCGTCTACGAGAACATCGAGTACTACTCGATGGTGCGCGGGCTGCGCGCCATCGACCGCTCCGACGTCGCGCTCCTCGTCGTCGACTCCTCGACTGGCATGACCGAGCAGGACCAAAAGGTCGCCAACCTGGCCATCGAGCGCGGCTGCGCTCTCGTCATCCTCCTCAACAAGTGGGACCTCCTCAAGGACGATCGGGCGCGCGAGCAGGTCATGGAGACGGTCGCCCGCCGACTCACCCTGGCCCCTTGGGCGAGCATTCTGAGGATCTCCGCGCTCACCGGTAGGTCGATCGAGAAGATCTGGGCGCTCATCGACAAGGCGGCCGAGGCGAGATGCGCCCATGTCTCCACCTCGCGCCTCAACCAGATGCTGACCGAGATGCGCGAATTCGGCCACACCGTCGTGGACGGCAAGCGACGCCTGCGCATGCACTACGTCACTCAGACCGGCTCCAAGCCCCCCACCTTCACCTTCTTCGTCAACCACACCGATCTGGTGAACGACACCTATAAGCGCTACGTGGAGAACCGCATGCGCGCGGCCTTCGACTTCCAGGGCACGCCCATCCGCCTCCATTTCCGCAAGAAGGATCAGAAACAAAAGGAAGCGTAGGTCCGACCAGCCATGGATCAGCTCGTCCAGCCACTCATCACAACCCTCGTCTGCATGCTCGGCTGCTACCTTGTCTGCGGCATCCCCTTCGGCCTCATCATAGGCCGGCTGCAAGGCAACATAGACATCCGCACGGCGGGGTCCGGCAACATCGGGACCACCAATGCCCTGCGCGTCGCCGGGCCCAAGGTCGCCGGCTTGACCCTGCTCTTCGACTGCCTCAAGGGCGTCCTTGGCGTCGTGGTGGGCAGATGGGCCATCTCCGCGCTCGGGTTCGGCCTCGACCCCTCGATCGTCGCCGCGGGAGCCCCGGGCGACTGGATGATCGCGCTCGTGGGGCTCTCGTGCCTCTACGGCCACATCTTCTCGCCCTACCTCAAGTTCAAGGGCGGCAAGGGGATCGCCACGGGCGTCGGCGTGCTGTTCGGCTTCTTCTGGCCGCTCGCCCTCGTCCACCTCGGCATCTTCATCGTCATCGTCGCGACGACGAGGCTCGTCTCCCTGGGATCGGTCATCACGGCCGCGCTCGTGCCTCTGACCATGCATCTCGCCTTCCCCCAGATGAGCGCCGCCTCGCTCGCGATATGGGCGATCCTCGGCTTCACCGTCGTCTGGGCCCACAGGTCCAACATCAAGCGCCTCATCGCGCGAACCGAACCCAAGATATCCATGGGGAAGCGAGCCGAGGGATTGGACGGTGAGCGATGAAGATCGCCATGATAGGAGCTGGATCATGGGGCACCGCCGTGGCGGGGCTCGCCGCTGCGCGCGCTGACGAGGTCACGATGTGGTCCCACGGCTCCGAGACCGCGGAGGGCATCAACGAGCACCATCGCAACCCCCGTTACCTCACCGACTACCAGCTGCCCGAGAACATCGAAGCGACCTGCGACATGGCGCGGGCGCTCGAGGGGGCCGAGGGCGTCATCGTCGCCGTCCCCTCCGCCCACCTGCGCGGCGTCGCGCACCAGATGGCCGAGCACATCGATGACTCGACCCCGGTCCTGTGCCTCACCAAGGGCGTTGAGATGGACACCGGCTTCCTCATGAGCGAGGTCGTCGGCGACGAGATCGGGCATCCCGAGCGCATCGCCGCCCTCTCCGGCCCCAACCACGCCGAGGAGGTCTGCAAGGGCTGCCTCTCCGCGGCGGTCATCGCCTCCGAGGAGCCCGAGGTGAGCTCCTTTTTCAAGGAGCTGCTGATCTCGCCCGCCTTCCGCATCTACGTCTCACCCGACATGGTCGGCGTCGAGATGTGCGGTGCGACCAAGAACATCATCGCCGTCGTCTGCGGCATCTCGGTCGGCGCCGGATACGGCGACAACACGCTCGCCATGATCATGACGCGCGGGCTCGCCGAGATCAGCCGCCTCGTGCATGCTCGCGGAGGCGATCCCATGACCTGCATGGGGCTCGCCGGCATGGGCGACCTCGTCGCCACCTGCACCTCGGAGCACTCGCGAAACCGCTCGTTCGGCGTCGCGTTCTCGCAGGGTGTCACCCTCGAGGAGTACCAGGATCGGTCGCACATGGTCGTCGAGGGCGCGGCGGCCGCGTCGAGCGTGAGCCGCCTCGCGGAATCGCTTGGCGTCGACACCCCGCTCACCTTCGCGCTCGACAGGACGCTCCATCACGGCGGAACGATCGCGGAGGCCCTCGAGACGCTCACCGACCGCTGTCCCAACCAGGAATTCTACGGAATGGACGACTAGAAAGGCCAGAACCATGACTCGCACCGTCCGGATCTCACCATCCATCCTCTCCGCCGACATGGCCAACCTCGCCCGCGACCTCGATATGATCTCCAACGCGGACTTCATCCATATCGATGTCATGGATGGCCACTTCACCAAGAACCTCACCTTCGGGGTCGACATCGTCCGCGCGTGCAAGCGCTCCACGAATGTCCCCCTCGACGTGCATATGATGGTCACCAACCCCGATGACACCGTCGATTGGTACCTTGACGCCGGAGCCGATGTCATCACCGTCCACTACGAGGCCGCGACGCATCTCCATCGCATCATCCGACATATCAAGGACCGGGGCGCCATGGCCGGCGTCGTCTTGAACCCCGGCACCCCGGTCTGCGTCCTCGAGGACATCATCGAGGACGTCGACATGGTCCTGCTCATGAGCGTCGATCCCGGGTTCGGCGGACAGTCCTACATCGAGGGGACCTATGGCAAGATCCGCCGCCTGCGCGAGCTTTGCGACAGCCATGGCGTCGCGCCCATGATCGAGGTCGACGGCGGCGTCTCGTCCAAGAACATCGAGGCCGTGTGCGCCGCCGGCGCGGACGTCCTCGTGGCCGGCTCCGCCGTCTTCAAATCCGAGGATCCCCGTGCCGAGGTCGAGCTCCTGCGTGAGCTCGGCAACCGCGGGCTGGCGGCGGCGTGCGCATGACCTTCTCGCCCGATCCATCCCGCCGCCCCGTCAACTTGGATTACGCCGCCTCCACGCCTCTGCGCCCCGAGGCCATCGAGGCGCAGAGGGCCTACGACGAGTCCGCGCTCGCCGGCGTCAACCCCAACTCGCTCCACAGCCTCGGGCGTCTCGCCCAAGCCGAGCTCGAGCGCTGCCGAGAGCGCATAGCCCGCTCCCTGGGATCGTCGGTACGTTCTAGCGAGATCATCTTCACGGGAGGCGGCACCGAGGCCGGCTTCCTCGCACTCATGGGGCTCTCCGAGGCCGCCCGCGAGCGCTCCCGCTCGCGCGACCGCGTCATCATCTCCTCGATCGAGCACGACTCGATCCTCGACAACGGCACGTTCCTGCGCCGCTCCGGCTTCACCGTCGACCTCGTCGCACCCGAGCGCGATGGCCGCATCGACCCCGAGCGGCTCGGGGAGCTCATGGGAGATGACGTCGCCCTCGTCTCCATCATGCTCGCCAACAACGAGACCGGGGCCATCCAGCCCATCAAGGAGCTCGTCGAGGTCGCCCACGCCCATGACGCCCTGTTCCACACCGACGCCGTCCAGGGATGGCTCCACACGCCCTTTGATGTCGCCGATCTCGGAGTCGACGCGCTCTCCGTGGCGGGGCACAAGATCGGCGGCCCCGTCGGGGTCGGCGCCCTCTACGTGAGGAACCGCGTGCCCATCCGCCCGCGATCGCTGGGCGGGGGACAGGAGCGCGGGCTCAGACCCGGCACACAGGACCTGCGTGCGATCGTCGGATTCGCGGCGGCGGTCGACGCGATCGCCCCCACCGTCGCCGAGGAGCGCGACCGACTCATGCGCCTCTCTGACGCTCTCTATGCGCGCCTCCTGTCCTCGCCGCGCATCCGACCCAGCATCGAGCCAATCGAGACGACCCCTCGCCTGCCGGGTATCGTCTCGGTCGTCGTCGAGGGGATCGACTCCGAGGAACTCATCCTCAAACTCGATGTCGCCGGATTCGAGGTCTCGGCTGGCTCCGCATGCTCGAGCGGCTCCATGGATGCGAGCCATGTGCTCCTCGCGATGGGGATCCCGCGCGATTGGGCGCTCGGGTCGCTGCGCATCTCCTTCGATGACCGTGTCGATGAGGATGCCCTCGAGGCCTTCCCCCACGCACTCCTCAAGATCATTGGAGAGCCATGCTGATCGATGACCTCGCCTCCCGTCTCCTCGACCTGTTCCCCGCATCCGATGCCGAGCCATGGGACCATGTCGGCCTCTCGGTGGGACGCCCCGACGATGAGGTCGCGAAGGTCGCCCTCGCCCTCGACGCCAACGTGGACTCGATCCGCGCCGCGGCGGAGCTGGGCGCCAACGTCCTGCTCACCCATCATCCCGTCTACATCAAGGCTCCTTCCGCCTTCCTGGCGTCGACCAACCGCCTCCCCGCCTCGTCGCGCGCCGTCTTCGAGGCGATCGAGCGACGGGTGAGCATCATATCGCTCCACACCAACCTCGATCGCTCCCACGCCGCCCGCATGCGCATCTCCCATGTCATGGGCCTCTCGCCCCTCACATCGCTCGAGTTCCCCGATGATCCCGCGCGCCCGGGCCTCGGGGCCATCGCCGAGATGCCCGGGCTCCCGCTCGACGAGGTCGTCGAGCGCGCGGCGGGCGGCTTTGGATCGTGCCCGCGCGTCTGGGGCGACCCCGACCGAACCGTTCGCCGCATCGGGCTGCTCGGAGGATCGGTGGGCGACCTTGGCGAGCTCGCCATAGCCGCCGGCGTCGACGTGCTCGTGTGCGGCGAGGCGGGCTACCATGTCTGCCAGGATCTCTCGCTGCGCGGTTGCGATGTCATCCTTCTGGGGCACGATCGATCCGAGGCCCCATTCGTTGATATCTTGAGGGATTCGACCATGCGAGCCGGGATCGATGGCGAGCATATCGTTACAATTGGATGCCTTGACCAATGGTGGACCCATACAAAAGGAGAGCGCTCATGACCGAAGGAACGATCCTCTTGAACCTGCAGGAACTGGACCTCGCCCTTGAGCGCGATCGCACCGAGCTCGCATCGATGCCCGAGATCAAGGCCCTCGCCGACAAGCGCGCGGCATATCTCAAACTCAAACGCGATGCCACCAAGCTCACGGCGCTCCGCAAGGACATCGAGATCGAGATCGCGGACCTGGACGAGAACGAGCGTTTCTGCAACGCCGCTGTCGAGCAGGCCCAGGGAGAGATCGCCGATCCCGCCAACCACAATGCTGTCCAAGATCTCGAGGTCCAGCTCTCGAGCATCGCCAAGCGCCTCGACAAGATCTCCTTCTCCCGCCAGGAGAAGGAGGCCGCACTCGCCGAGGCCGCAGACAAGGAGCGCTACCTGCTCGACTACATCGCGCGCTTCGAGGCCTCCGTCGTCGAGGACACCCGTCGCGCGCGCGAGCATGCAGAGGAGCTCAAGGGGGCGATCGAGGTCTCCGAGGCCCGTCGCGCCGCCATCCTCTCCTCCATGGACCCCGCCCTCAAGAACCGCTACGAGAAGGCCTCCAAGCGGTTCAAGGGACTGTTCGTCGAGCGTCTCGAGGGGAACGTGCCGAGTATCTGCCGCACGGCGCTCCAGACCTCCTCGCTCGACCTCCTCGCCGACGCCGGCGAGGTCGCGGAGTGCCCCTACTGCCACCGTATCCTCGTCATGCCCGAGAGAGGTGGGGAATGACGGGGGAGGGACGCACCCCCTGCGTCCTCCTGTGCGTCACCGGCTGCATCGCCGCCTATAAGTCCGTCGAGCTGCTCAGGCTCCTCCAAAAAGCCGGCATGCGGGTGAAGGTCCTTATGACCGAGCATGCCACAAGGTTCGTCGGCCCACTCACGTTCCGCTCCCTCACCAACGACAAGGTGGCGATCGGCCTTTTCGACGATCCCGCCGATCCGATCCACCATATCTCCCTCGCCCAGGAGGCGGACCTAGTCCTCGTCGCCCCGGCCACGGCGAACATCTTGGCCAAGATGGCCCACGGCATCGCCGACGACCTCATGAGCACGACCCTTCTCGCCACCCGCGCCCCCATCCTCATAGCGCCCGCGATGAACACCGCCATGTGGGAGGCCCCAGCCACACAGGGGAACGTCTCCACGCTCATCGAGCGCGGATGCCGCTTCGTTTGGCCCGAGACGGGGCACCTCGCGTGTGGAGACAGTGGCTCTGGGAAGCTCGCCGCAGTCGAGGTCATCGCCGAGGAGGCCGCGCTCGCGCTGCGCGGCGATGATGCGCTCGCTGGCAAGCGCGTCATCGTGACAGCAGGGGGGACCAGGGAGGCCGTCGATCCCGTCAGGTTCATAGGCAACCGCTCCTCCGGTCGATTCGGATACGCCCTGGCCCGCGCCGCCCGCTTCCTCGGTGCCGATGTCACCCTCGTCTCGGGACCAACTTCGATCGATCCGCCCCACGGCGTCGATCTCGTCGAGGTCGAGAGTGCCCAGGAGATGCTCGACGCCGTGGATGGCCTCTTCGACGACGCCTCGATCCTGATCTGCGCCGCCGCGGTTGCCGACTACACCCCTGCAACCCATGCGGACCACAAACTCAAGAAGGATCGAGAGCATCTCTCGAGCATCGAGCTCGTCGAGACCCGTGATATCCTCGCCACCATGTCCGCCAAGAAGGGGGACCGCACGGTCATCGGCTTTGCCGCGGAGACCGACGGCCTCCTGACCCATGCGCGATCCAAGCTCGATCGGAAGGGCTGCGACGCGATCGTGGCCAACGATGTCTCTCGGGCCGACTCGACCTTTGGCTCCATCACGGACAAGGTCTGGTGGGTCAGCGCCGATGGGGTCGAGGAGCTTCCCCTCATGCCAAAGGATGAGCTGGCGTTCCTGCTGCTCGATCGCATCGCCAAGCTCTAGGGGAGCCCGTCCCGTGGGCATCGGTCGCGAGTTTTTTTAAAAAAATGCTTGCATCGCATCACGGACTTGTATAAAGTATCCTTTGCTGTCCGAGAGACAGCGCATCGCTTCGGGACGTGGCGCAGCTTGGTAGCGCACTTGACTGGGGGTCAAGGGGTCGCTGGTTCGAATCCAGTCGTCCCGACCAGAAGCTCCAAGGTCAGAGGGCATATCCTCTGACCTTTTTTCTTTGTTGCATCGCTTGTTGCATCGCTGTTGCATCGCTGTTGCACGAAGTGTGGTTCAACTGCATCGATACTGCATGGCCGCTGGCCAACATGCAAACTGTTCTGGACGATCCATCGTTAGGTGATGTCGAACCTGTCGGTGATGTCGCCCTCGAGGCGGTGAAACTCCCATAGCAGGGCCTCTGAACTCCCGACTATCTAATAATTGTTAATAAGACCTTGACGTGACAAGGAGAAGAGTTAACGATTAATACTGCGGCTAAGGAGGATGCGGGATGCAGCCACCGAACTACCGCAAGATCATTCAGCGCCCGTTGAGAGAGGGTTTCTCCGAACGTAGATAGCACGGGGATCACCGCAGGTTCTACAAGGGGCCATATAGGGTCACCGTGCGAGATCAGGGCGGAAAGCCTCCAACTTGGCGGGGGTGGCAGAGCATTCAGCCTCAAGCTGGATGGCGTTAAGGGACGCCGAAGCGATTTCCCCGGCTGACCTTTCGAACGAAGGAGGGTTCCATGCAGTTGACAGCTGAATGCGTGCTTATTCATGACGATTGTGCTTGGACGGCAGAATTTCCAGCGCTTGGGCTGGCTACCAGCGGGCGCACGCGTGATGCCGCCCTCAAAGCCGCTCGTGAGATACTGGAGCTCGAAGCATTTGATTTAATTGAAGAGGGTGGCGTTGCACCTCGATGTCGACACGTTGCCGAAATTGCGATCATCTCCGTTGATGTGACTAAGGAGGATGCCGAGCGAGCGCGATATGTGACCAAGTCCGAGGCCGCGGAGCGTCTGGGAGTTTCGAGACCGCGCATCACCGCGCTCGTCGCGGCCGGCAAGCTTGCGATTAAGAAGTTTGGTACACAGGAACTTGTCTCCCTTGATTCGATAGCCGAGTATTCATCATCGCCGCGAGAGGCTGGCAGACCCGTAGTTGCCCTTCACGGATGACCGAAAAGCTGGGCGCCCCAAAGGAAGCGATCGTTCTTTTTTGCACATAAAATGCGTAGGGGAATCCCGCAAAAACGAGCTCGTCGCCTATCTCGCCCACGACATCAAGACGCCCCTCATCTCCATCGTGGGCTATCTCGCCCTCCTTGCCGAGGAGCCAGAGCTCCCCATGGGCAATCCCCTCAGCCCACTTGGAGCACATCTTCGAGAAGTTCTATCGCGCCGATTCGGCGCGCGGCAGCGACAGGGGAGGGGCGGGGCTCGGACTCGCCATCACACGGGAGATCGTGCATGCGCACGGCGGGGAGATCGACGCGAGCAGCGAACACGGGCTCACCACGTTCACCGTCCACGTGCCCTTGGATGTCGCGATCTGATTGGATCCGATCGTGGATCGCGCCCCTTGGATCCAGTGGGCGGGCCTGGCGGGCACGGCGCGCTTTGGTTCTCTTTTTATAGTGCTCGGTGCCGCTGCTCGCCCAGCATGCGCCAAATGGGTATCATGTTTCAAGACTGTGCAACCTCTAGTAAGGACATGCCGTGGGACTTAAGAAGAAAATCAAGAAGGAGCTCATCGGCACCTCTGACTATCCCTCCAACAAGATCTTCACCATCTCCAACTTCATAACCTTCGCGCGCCTCATCCTCACGCTCGTCTTCCTCTACCTCTTCGTCACCGATTTCAACCGCTATGTCGCCCTCGCCATCTACGCCCTCGCCGCCTCGACCGACTGGCTCGATGGCCAGATAGCCCGCATGACCAAGACCGTCAGCTGGCTCGGCAAGATGATGGACCCGGTCGTGGACCGTGCCCTGCTCTTCACCGGCGTGGTCGGCCTCGTCGCGCGCGGGGAGCTGCCCGCATGGGTCTGCGTCCTGCTCGTTGGACGCGATGCCTACCTCGCCATCGGCAATCTCGTGGTGCGTCGCTACCACAAGCGCCCCATTGACGTCATCTACACCGGAAAGGCGGCCACCGCGCTGCTCATGAGCGGCTTCACCCTCATGCTGCTGGGCCTCCCCATCCTAGACGGCGTCCGCCTCGTCCCCTCGTCCCTCACCGCCTTCCCCGGCATCAACGGCGCCCCCGCCCCCATGGGAATCTTCTTCGTCTATGCCGGCGTCGTCCTCTCCGTGCTCGCAGCCCTGATCTACACCCTCAAGGGCGCGCTCGCCATCAAGCGGGCCACAAGGCATCCGGAGGAAGAGGAGGAGGACTTCCTCAATCCCGAGATCATCGAGGACGACGATCGGGACACATGCGCGTGCTGATCGCGCATAGTGAGGTAGAATACAGTTTGTGCACATCTTCATCCAAGTAGGGGAGTTGCCATGGCCGACACCTTCAACAACGCACCTGTCAACGGGACCGCTGAGTCGACGCGCGTCTTCCGCATGCCGCTCGATGATGCCACGACCCCCGACCTCATGAAGAGCGTCCCCGTGACGACCCCGGTCCTCACGATCATCAAGGGCCCTCAGACGGGAAACACTTTCGAGCTCGACGGCGCCGTCACGACGCTCGGCCGCGACCCCTCGAACGCCATCTTCCTCAACGACATGACGGTCTCCCGCAGCCACGCCAAGATCGTCTCCAATCCTGCGGGCGTCCTGATCGAGGATCTCGGATCCCTCAACGGCACCTGGGTCGATGGCGCTATCGTCAACTCGGCTCCGCTGCACGATGGGTCCTCCATCCAGATTGGAACCTTCACCCTCATCTACCATGAGAGCGCCCCGGAGCGCATCGAAACCGGTGAGTAGCTTGGTCCAGCGCAGCTATCTGAGCATCGGGCAGGTCGTCAACCTCCTTCGCGGCGCCTATCCTGACCTTTCAAACTCAAAGATCCGCTTCTTGGAAGACGAGGGGCTCATCACCCCGCATCGCACCCCCAAGGGCTATCGCCAGTACTCGAAAGAGGATGTCGATCGCCTGGAGGTCATCCTGCATCTCCAGAAGACGCGCTACATGCCCCTCACCGTCATCAAGCAAAAGCTCGATAGCGCCACGGACCTCTCGACGCTCGCGTTCGAGGTCGGCCTTCTCTCCGACCTTCCCATGAAGGCCCAGCCAAAGGAGACCAAGCAGAAGCTCCACCCTCTGGAGGACATGCCCGATCTCCTCGGTGTCGAGATCTCCTTCGTGCGCGCCCTCGCGGATAACGACCTCATCCGCATCATCCGCAGCCCGCAGAACCGCGAGCTCGTCGATGGACGCGATTTCGAGATCATTCGTCACTGCGCCGAGCTCTCCCGCTTCCACATCGAGCCTCGCAACCTGCGCCAATACGTCTCGGCCGCCAATCGCGAGTCCACCATGTTCGAGCAGGTCCTCATCGGCATGCTCGGCATGGATGACTCCGATGAGGGGCGGGAGGCCAAGCTCGAGCGCGCGTTCACCAAGCTCCACGACCTGACCGAGGGCGTGAGGACCGCCCTGCTCAAGAACCGAGTCTTCGAATCGCTCAACGCCATCGTCGACGACGCCGACATCGACAGCATCGACGAGGAGCTCACCAAGGCCGAGAAGGAGGCGGAGGCCCCGCAGCCCGTCGAAGCGCCAGCCAGCGTCGTCAAGCCGGCCCCCCTCGCTTCGGCGACGGCTCCGGAACCCAAGAAGGCACCAACAACGGTGAGGGCGTCCCGCAGGGGCACCTCCAAGCGATGAAGGAACATGCATGGACTCATTCGATTATGAATCGCTGATCGTCGACATCCAGGACTACCCCGAACCCGGCGTCGTCTTCAAGGACATCACCCCGCTCTTCGCCGACGCCGAGGGACTCAAACACACCATCTCGAGCATCGCCGACCATTTCCGCGATGCCGGCATCACCAAGGTCATCGGCCCCGAGGCGCGCGGCTTCATCCTCGGCGTCCCCGTCGCCTTGGCGCTGGGGGCGGGCTTCGTGCCCGCGCGCAAGCCCGGGAAGCTCCCACGCGCGTGCTATTCGGTCAGCTACGAGCTCGAATATGGAACCGATTCCCTCGAGATCCACCAGGACGCCATCGATGAGGACGATGTCGTCCTCATCGTCGACGATCTCGTGGCGACGGGCGGGACCTCGGCTGCCGTGGCCAAGCTGGTCCAACGCGTCGGCGCCTCGCTCGCTGGCTACGCCTGCGTCCTCGAGCTCTCGTTCCTGCATCCCCGCGTCAACCTCGCGACGATGGGGGATCAGGAGCTCTTCAGTCTCGTCAAAGTTGACTGACACACGGGGACCAATCCACCCCAAAGGATCCCTGTCCGATCGCCATGCCCCGTCGAGGCCCTATCCATCCGGGGCTCCACGACGGGGCATGTCCATGCCGCTCCCTCGACCGGCGATTCCTCCTAAGGGCTCAAGGGGGTTTGAGGGATATACTTATGCAAACACATCAAACCCCGAAAGGAGTCCCCATGTCCTGGTGCATCGTGGCCGATTCCAGCTGCAATCTCAGGTCCTTCGACATCGACGAGGGCGCTCAAGCCGAATACAGGTTTGTTCCGCTCAAAATCACTGTGGGGGGACGCGAGTTCGTCGATGACGCACAACTGGACGTCGACGAGCTCAATCGCGCTGTCTCCCAAGAGAAATCGGCGAGCTCGAGCTCGTGCCCGAGCGCGGGGGAGTGGGCCGAACAGTTCCGCCGCGCCGACAAGGTCATCGCCATCACGATCTCGGGCGCGCTCTCGGGAAGCCATGAGGCGGCCGTCATGGCACAGCGCATGGTCCTCGATGAGGACGCGGCGGCGAGCGGATCCCCCGCGAATCGACGCCTTCATGTCCAGGACTCCCGCGCCGCGGGGGGCAAGCTCGAGGTCATGGTCGAGCTGCTCGCACGGTTCATCGCGAAGCACGACCCGAGCTTCGATGAGGCCGTCTCGTTCCTCCAGGACCTTGAGGATCATGCACAGGTGCTCTTCTCGCTGAGCAGCTACGACAACCTCGTCAAGAACGGTCGCATGCCAAGGCTTGCGGGCGCCATCGCCAGCAAACTCAGCATCCGCATGCTCGGCACCGCCAGCGAGGAGGGCAAGATCAAGGTCATCGGCCCCACGCGCGGCGAGAGGAAGATGATCCGCAAGACGATCGATCAGATGCGCAACGACGGGTATCAAGGCGGATTGGTCTATATCGATCACGTGGCCAACCCGCAAGGGGCCGGCCATCTGCGCGATGCCATCGTCGAAGCCTGGCCCGAGGCGCGCGTGCGCATCTTGCCGTGCAGCGGACTGTGCTCGTATTACGCCGAATCCACGGGACTCATCATAGGATTCGAATGGTGCGATGCCGCCCGCGACCTTCTGGCATAGCAAACCGCTCGTTCACCAAGGACTCTCAAAAAGGGATGGGAGGTCGGACCTCGAGGTCCGACCTCCCTTTATCAATGTTCTCTCAACTTTACATAAGATATATTATCTTGAAATTATGAGAGAGCTCGGTTACACCTATTCGTCCAGATGCCGATACGCGGAGACCGCCGCGATGGCCCCGTCGGCGGCTGCGGTGATGACCTGACGCAAGGACTTCGACCTCATGTCGCCCGCGCAGAACAGTCCCGGGGTCCTCGTGGCCATGTGCTCATCGGTCTCGACGCCGCCGTCGGGAGCCAGATCGACGAGCTCGCTCACCAGACCCGTCACCGGATCGTTGCCGGCGAACACGAAGATGCCGAACGACCCCTCGGGGTGATCCTCACCCACGACCTCTCCCGTCTGCGTATCGCGGAAATCGATGTGCGAGAGCAGCTGGCCGCCGTCGACCGAGACGATCGAGGTGTTGAAGCGCACGCTGACGTTGTCGCAGGCCATAAGGCGCGCGACCATGCCGCGCGACGCGCGGAACCTGTCCCTGCGCACGATGAGGATGACCTCACTGGCGATGCGTGCCAAGAAGAGCGCCTCCTCGACAGCCGAGTTGCCGCCGCCGATGACATAGACGCGCTTGCCACGATAGAACATCGCGTCGCAGGTCGCGCAATACGAGATGCCACGACCCCGATACACGTCCTCGTTCTCAAAGCCTGCGGGACGCGGGGTCGCCCCCGTCGCCACGATCACGGAGCGAGCCTTCAGGCGCGTGTCGCCGCCCGCGATCGTGAATCCCCCGTCCTCGTCTCGATCCAGCGACTCCACCATCAGATACTCGGTGCGCGCTCCGGCCTCCTCGGCGTGTGCCTGCATCTTGGTGCCGAGCTCCGCGCCGGAAATGGCGGGGATCCCGGGATAGTTGTCGATCATATCTGACGTCGCGATCTGCCCACCGGGCATGCCCTGCTCGATCACGACCGTGGACAAGCTCGCCCGGGCCGCATAGAGCGCCGCCGAATAGCCAGCCGGTCCGCCGCCGATGATGGCGAGATCGCACTGCTCGTTCTTCATATTCATGGGTCCTCCAATCGTCTTTTCTGTCTCATACCCCCCTGAAGGTGTAATCGAGCACGCGAACCCGTAGAATATGAGAAGTTCGCAATCAAAAGGAGTCCCTTATGCTCGAAGAGAACGTCGAGTTGAGCCCCGATGCGGCCAACCCGTCGAATCCCGACATCGAGACCGAATGCAAACCCGTCATCACGATCGTCCACGCGTCCGTGGGATCCGGCCACAAGGCCGCGGCGAACGCCATGGCCGCCGCGTTCGAACGCATGAGAGGCGCTTCCGGCGTCCCCTCCGACGTTGAGATCGAGGTGCTCGACATCCTCGATTTCGGGCGCATCGTCTTCGATGGCAACAAGACGGCTGCCTCCTTCACCGGGGCGACCCGCCCTATCTACGACATCACCTGGCGCTACACCTTAACCGGAAGACTCCTCTGGGGCGGCGGGAGCGCGTGGTCGCGCATCATGTTCCCGAGCTTCAACGACTATGTCCTGCGCAAGCGGCCCCTCGCCGTCGTCTGCACGCATATCACCGCCGCGAACGTGGCGGTGGGCGCCCGCATGATCACAGGCGTCGAGTACCCCGTCGTCTGCATCCCCACAGATTATGAGATCGAGGGCTTCTGGCCCCATAAGGAGACGGATCTGTTCTGCGTCGCCACCGAGTTCATGGCCGAGACCCTGCGCCCCCGCAAGGTCGATGAGCGCCGCATCAAGATAACCGGCATCCCCGTGCGCGGCGGTTTCGGTGACGAGGGCTTCGATCGCGAGGGCGTCCTCAAACGCTTCGGACTCCCCTGCGACAAGACCATCGTCTTAATCCTCGCCGGGGCGAGCCTCCCTCAGCCCTATGTACGCCTTCGGGCCGCCCTGGAGCAGACACTCCCCTATCTAAGGCGATTCGATCGGATGCATTTCACCTTCCTGCCCGGACGCGACCACGAGTACGCGCGGAACCTCAAGGCGATCTTCAACGGCATGGGCCTCACGAACGCGAGCGTCCTCGATTACGTCGACGACATGGCCGCGCTCATGAAGGCGAGCAACCTCGCGATATTGAAGCCCGGCGGGCTCACGGTGACCGAATGCCTATGCGCCGAGCTCCCCATGCTCCTGTTGGGGAAATCCTATGGCCAGGAGAAGGCCAACACCACGATGCTCACCTCGTTTGGCGCAAGCCTCCATGCGACCACCGCGCGAGAGCTCATCACCACGCTCGGCAACCTGCATCAACGGCCCGAGGTCCTCGACGCGCTGCTCGTCAACGCGCGCTCGCTGCGCAAGCCCCAGGCCGCCGAGGACATCGTGCGCTCGACGATGGAGCTCACAGGCATCCCCTTGGAGCGTGAGCGCCATTTCGTGGAATTCTATTGGGGAGGAAAGCCCGCGCACGTGCGCTGAACCCCCTTGCACCCGCCCCTTTCCCTTGATCCGGCCCAAACGGGGCGGCCGGGGGCAGAGGCTCTCAGATCACTTGGATCCGCTCGAGCCGAAGCCGCCCTCGCCGCGATCGGTCTCATCGAGCTCGTCGACCTCGGTCAGGCGCACGACGGGCACCTGCTGGATCACAAGCTGGGCGATGCGCTCGCCCTTCTCGATGTGGATGGGCTCCGTGGCATCGAGGTTGACGACGATGACCTTGAGCTCGCCACGATAGTGCGCATCGATGAGGCCCGGGGTGTTCGCGATCGAGAGGCCGCGCTTCAGCGCCATGCCGGATCGGGGCTGCACGAAGCCCGCATAGCCATCGGGGATGGCGATGGCCAAGCCCGTGGGGATGAGAGCGCGCGTCAGAGGGGCGATATCGAACGTGCCGTTGGCGCGCAGGTCGAGCCCCGCGTCACCTTCGTAGGCATATGAGGGCAGCTCGACGGACGGATCGAGACGCTTGATGTTGACGTTCACGGTCTGCATGTGGATCACCTCAGCTTGTCGAGTTCCTGGAGGAACTCATCGATATCCTTGAAATCCCGGTAGACGGAGGCAAAGCGGATATAGGCGACCTTGTCTATGCCCTCAAGGCGCTTGAGGACCATGTCGCCGATATCGTGGGAGCTCACCGAGGTGCGCGCGCTCGCGCGAAGCTCGCTCTCGATATCGTCTATGAGGGAGTTGAGCTGGCCCAGGTCTATATCTCGCTTCGACGTGGCGCGCATCAGGCCGACGAGGAGCTTGTTCCTGTCGAAGGGCTGGGTCGCGCCGTTGCTCTTGACGACCTCGATGAGGTCCTCGCATCGCTCGAACGTTGTGAAACGGTATCCGCACGAGCGGCATTCGCGACGCCTCTTCGTGGCATTCGTGGCATCTTGTTGGCGGGAATCGATGACGCGCGTATCGCCCTCACCGCATTTTGGACAGCGCATGTCCCTTGTCCTTCCGTGAGCATGATGGCTCGAACAAGGATACCATGGGCCAAAAGGGGCTGTGGGGAGCTTGCGAAGAGCCTACGAAGCGGCGACAAAAAGATGCTGACCGGGCTGGAGGCCCCCGATCTCAAGATCGTTCCAAATCATCATCGCGTCGACGGTCTCCTGGGTGCTGAGCCCCTCGACGGGATGCTTCTCGGCGAGGGACCAAAGCGAATCGCCGGAAGAGACCCTGATGTCCTGCAGCTCGGTCCCATCCACCGCGGCCGCGAAGGCGGTCGTGCCCGAAAAGAACCAGGAGGCCGCGACGAGGAGGATGAGGGCGGTCAGGCAGAACGCGGCGGCGCCCCGAAGGACACTCGAGGGACGTTCGGAGGAGACGGAGTGACCGGACGGTGCGATAGGAGCCGTGGTCGACGTGCGACCACCCGATATGACGGTGAATGCCGGGGTCTGCTGCTCAAGCGCGACTGCGAGGTTGCCGCGCGTCATCTCCTGTTGGGCCATCTCCACTCCTTCCGTTGGGCTTCGAACACGTATAGGTATATCGTCCCGTGCGGACAAAACACTGGCATAAGAACGAGTGTTCGTATATGATTATCTTCGAACAGTTGTTCTTGTCAAGGGAAATACGAACATTTGTTTGTATGGAGAGGGAGGATCCCGATGGCTCGCAAGATCACGAAGCGCCAGCAGCAGATCTACGATTTCATCAGGTCGTACCAAGCGGAGAAGGGGTACCCGCCGAGCGTGCGCGAGATGGCGGCCGCCGTCGGGCTCTCATCCCCCTCGACCGTGCACGCGCACCTGAGCGCCCTCGAGGACCACGGCCTCATCAAGCGCGACAAGACCAAGCCGCGCGCACTCGAGCTCTTCGACCAGGGCTCCTCGGTGCCCTTGCGCGAAGAGGCGCCGCAGCCCTCGATGCGCGGGACGGTCTCCCTGCCCCTGGTCGGACGCGTCGCCGCCGGACTGCCC
>JAXDWR010000010.1:0-11554 GCA_034088265.1 Collinsella sp.
TCTCGAGCCCGTACAGAAGCTCGTCCTCGACGACCGACGCGACCATCTGGGCGTCGATATCCTGCCCCACGCTTCCCACGATCTGTGCGATGCCGGTGAGATCGAGGGAGCGGGTGTCGGTCCCCTCAAGGCGCACGGCGCCCTCGAGGACTCCGCGATGATGATGGGGGATGGCTCCCGAGACCAGGCCCGCGAGGGTCGACTTCCCCGCTCCGGAAGGGCCGATGATGCCGACGAACTCGCCAGACATCACTGTGAGCTCGACATCGTCGAGGACGCGCTGGGACGAGGAGCCGTAGGAGAACGAGACGTGATCGATTTCGATGAACGGGTTCATTCGATACCTTCCTGGCGTCGCGGTCGCGATCGGGTCAGTCGTCGAGGCGCAGGGCCTTGCGCATGGGGGCGTGGAGGGCTTGGACGAGCATGGCGTTGAAGACGGCGGTGGCGACGACGACGGGCAGCATCGCGGCGGCGAGCTCGGCGACCGCACCGACCATGGCCATCTTGATGACCATGAAGATCACACCCGAGAGGATGGTCGTGAAGAGGGTGCCGAGGAAGGGGACGAATCGTGCGGCGGGGCCGCGCATGCCGATGCGGACGATCGCGGCCATGGTGACGGCGGCGACGCCTTCCGCGGCGAAATCGATGAAGGGGGAGGTCGTGGTGATTTGGATCACGGCGGCCGAGATGAGGCCGATGACGAGCGCCTGCCCCATGCCCGGGCGGACGATGAGGATGGTCAGGCAGAACGCCGAGATGACGAATTCGGGGCTGATCATGCCGGCCGACAGGGCGGAGATGGCCCTTCCGACGGTGAAGTTCAAGATGAAGCCCGCGGCGAGGAGGATGGCGAGCAGGACGAGGGAGCGGACATCGAGCGCGCCGCGGTCTGTCTGGGCGGCGGTGTTTGCGGTCTTCGTTGACATGGCCGGATCCTTTCTGAGGGGAGGGCTGGGTGGCTGGGGATGAAAAAAGGCCCCCGGTCAAACCGGAGGCCTCCAAAACGCTGGGCTTATGCTCGCGAGGCGGGACTCACCGTTGACCGATCTGAATCGCATCGCGCCACCACCAGTTCATGAGGGAGTTGTCGTTGGTGAAGATCATGGGGGTGGCTCCTTTCCGCTCTCGTGGTCTGCGGTCTCGTGTGGTGAGGCGACTATAGCACACTAAAGCACGGACTTCGGTGGGAAGTCGACATCGTTGCCAGATTGTTTCGGGCTAGCTGGGACGGGCCCATCACCCGATCTTCGAGAAGTCATCGACGATGAGATCGAGGCAGGAGGGAATGACCCGCGCGCTGAAAGATCCCGATCCGCCGCGGATGAGCTCACCGTCGAACTGCATGCCGAGCGAGGGCGTGCAGGTGATGGTGGCCTCGCGCGCTTGGAAGAGCGTGAACTGCGGCCTGCCCAGACCCGTGCCCGTCTTGTCGAGGACCCCTGCGATCAGGGTGGGGAGGAGCTCGACCGTTTTCGCGGGGGCGATGACGGCGATGTCGATCATGCCATCGTCCATCCTGCACCCGGGGAAGAGGTTGATCTCGTTTTGGATGACGGAGGTGTTGCCGACCATGCAGCCTATGCCATCGAGCTCATGGACCTCCCCGTCGCACGTTATGGTGAAATGGGCGACCTCGGGGCTGGGGGTCGAGAGCGCCGAGAGCATGTATGCGATCTCGCCCATCTCGCCCTTGGTGGCCTCAGCCTTCTCCATGATCGTCGCATCGAACCCGGTTCCGGCGATGATGATGAAACCGTGGCTTCGCGTGCCCCCGTCCCCATCGATCCATGAGAGCTCGCCCATGTCGGCCTTGACGGTGCGCCCTTGGCGACAGGCCTTGGCGAGCGCGGCGGCCTCGGGCGCGTTGCCGATGTTGTTGAAGAAGAGGTTCGCGGTGCCAGAGGGGAAGACGAGGATGGGGATCCCGCATCCGCGGATGCAGTTGAGGACGTTGGAGACGCTGCCGTCTCCGCCCGACACGACGATGCGATCGAAGCCCTGGATGTCGGCGGTGGCGTCCTCGGGCTCCATCCCATCGCCGATGAAGCGCATCACGATCTCGTCGCCCGCCGCGGAGAGGGCATGGACGAAGGCGAAGATCTCATCCGAGCGGGGACCGGAAGCGGGATTGTGTATGATGAGGCATCGCATGCGCTTTTCCTGTTCTTGCGGGAAGGCGGTTATAGTTACAGATGACGATATCCTACCCCCTCGCATGCGGGGCAATCATATCCTTTGGGTGAGACATGTATATCTCCACGTATAGCGCCCTGTCAGGGTTTTGCGAGCGCGCGATGGCGCACGACGCCGTCGCGATCGACACCGAGTTCCTGCGGGAGCGGACCTATCATCCGCGCCTGTGCCTGGTCCAGATCGCGACGCCCGACGAGTGCGTCGCGATCGACCCCTTGGAGATCGACGATCTGGGGCCGCTCGCGCGCCTCATGGAGGATCGAGGCACCATGAAGGTGTTCCATGCGTGCTCCCAGGACATGGAGGTCATCAACCACACCCTCGGGGTGCTCCCCGCACCCATCTTCGACACGCAGGTCGCGGCGGCCTTCCTGGGCGAGCGCATGCAGACCTCCTATACCGGCATGGTCCATGCGTTTTGCGGCGTCTCCCTCCCCAAGAGCGAGTCGCTCACGGATTGGTCGCGCCGCCCGCTCACGCCCGCCCAGCTCGAGTACGCCCTCGACGACGTCCGCTATCTCATCGTGGCTTACGGGGTCATCCGCGAGCGGCTCGAGTCCCTCGGTCGGATGTCCTGGGTCCTCGATGAGATGAGGCCGCTGGGCGATCGGGCCCATTACGAGGTCGACGCGAGGACGGCGTTCAAGCGGGTGAAGCGCATCGGATCGCTCACCCGTACTCAGCTCGCCGTCGCCCGCGAGCTCGCCGCGTGGCGCGAAGGGCGCTCCGAGCGCGCTGACATGCCTCGCAAATGGCTCATGTCCGACGAGGTGCTCCTCGCCCTCTCCAAGCGCCCCCCGCGCGACGCGGCGGAGCTCCGGCGCGTGCGCGGCACCGAGTCGCTGTCCGATCGCGACGTCTCCGCGGCCCTCTCCGCCATCGCCCGAGGCGCGACCTGTCCCTCGGACAAGCTTCCGTTCCTGCCCCGTGGGCACAGGACCCCATCGTCCGAGGTCGAGAGCATCGTGGACCTCATGTTCGCCCTGATCCGCCTGGTGTCGGAGCGCTCGGGGGTCGCGACCGCGATCATCGCCTCTCGAGACGACCTGATCGACTACATGGACCATCCCGAGAAGAGCCCCCTTCGCGAGGGATGGCGATTCGAGCTCGTGGGCTCGTTGATCGATGACCTCCTCAACGGCGACCTCGGGCTCACGGTCAAGGATCGCTCGATCGAGATCTTGTAGTGGCGGGGATGCCCCGCGATCCCCGTGGCGCCCCTATGGGTATAAGGCGCCTCGACCGACACCAGACGGCCATCAAGGAGTGAATCACATGTTCGGCTATCCCTTCTATCTCGGTTTCGGATACGGCGTCGATCCCGCATACCTGCTGCTCGTCGTCGTCTCGCTCGTCCTGGGCGTCCTCACCCAGGGCTACATCAACTCGTCGTACCGAAAGTGGTCCCGCGTCCCCTCCGACGGTGAGTCCGGGGAGCAGGTCGCGCGCCGCATGCTCGACGCGAACGGTTGCTCCGCGGTGGGGATCCGCCACGTCGCCGGGCACCTGACCGACCACTACGACCCGCGTGACAACAACCTCTATCTCTCGGGCGACAACCTCTCGGGCGGCTCGGTCGCGAGCGTGGCCGTCGCCTGCCACGAGGCCGGACACGCCGCGCAGCGCGAGAGCGGCTACTTCATGATGAAGGTGCGCCACGCCCTCGTCCCGGTGGTCAATTTCTCCCAGAACGCGTGGATGCTCATCTTCCTGATGGGCGTGTTCACCAACCTGGCCGGGCTCACCACGATCGCGATCGCCCTCTTCGCGTTCTCCGTCCTCTTCCAGCTCGTCACCCTTCCCGTCGAGTTCGATGCCAGCCGCCGCGCCATAGCCTTCATCGAGTCCTCGGGCATGGGCGAGGTCAACGCCCGCGGGGCGCGCCAGGTGCTCACCGCCGCGGCGCTCACCTACGTGGCCGCGGCGCTCACCTCGGTGCTGCAGCTCCTCTACATCCTCGGCAGGTCCGGCCTGGGCGGCGACGAGGAGTAGCATCTTCCTGCGCCCTGTCCGGGCGAGGGGGTATCTTAGGGCGTGAGGGCGGCCCGCGCCGATGGGCGAGCGGGTCGCGGGCATCGATGCGAGGATGGTGGTGATCCCATGTCGGGATGGAGCTTGACCGGCGGCTCGACTGGCGTCGAGACGGGGACGGGGGGCGATGCGCTCTCGGTGTCCCAGGCCGTCGATATGGCGGCGGGCGCCATCGATGCCATCCCCCAGATCACCGTGCTCGGCGAGGTCACGGGCTTTCGCGAGCCCAATGCTCGGAGCGGGCACTGTTATTTCCAGATCAAGGACGAGTCGTCGGCGATGGACTGCGTCGTTTGGCGTGGGGTGTACGCAAAGCGCACCTTCGACCTTCGCGACGGCATGCAGGTCCAGTTCACGGGCTCGTTCAATCTCTACAAGCCGACCGGGAAAATGAGCTTCGTCGTTCGCTCCCTTCGGCTCGCGGGGGAGGGCCTGCTGCGTCAGCAGGTGGCCGCCCTCGCCGAGAGCCTGCGACGCGAGGGCCTGATGGACGCATCGCGCCGTCGGCGCATCCCCGTCTTCTGCTCGCGCGTCGCCGTCGTCACCTCGCTGTCCGGAGCCGTCATCGACGATGTGAAGCGCACCCTTCGGCGCCGCAACCCGCTCGTGGAGCTGGTCTGTGTGGGGTCGAAGGTGCAGGGGGAGGGGGCTCCCGCCGAGCTCGTCGCGGCCCTCGCCCGCGCCGCCTCGATGGAACCGGCTCCCGACTGCATCCTGCTCGTCAGGGGAGGTGGCTCCTTCGAGGATCTCATGACCTTCAATGACGAGGCCCTCGCCCGCGCCGTCGCCGCATGTCCCGTCCCGGTGGTCACCGGCATCGGCCATGAGCCGGACACCACGATCTGCGACATGGTGAGCGACAGGCGATGCTCGACGCCCACGGCTGCCGCCGAGTCGGTGGCGCCATCCATATCGGAGCTCGTCGAGGTCTTGGGGTCGCGCGAGCACCGGCTGCTCAAGTCGTTCGACGCGCTCGTTGACGGCTTGGGCTCCGATATGGATTCGCTCGGGGAGCGCATGGACCGCGCCGTCTCCGCCGCCATCCAAAGCGAGCGCCGGGCCCTCGAGGCCTTCGCATCGCGTCCCTGCCTCTCCCGACCGGGTGCCGTCATAGAGCGGCGCGCCGCCGAGCTCGCCATGACCGAGGACCGCTTGGGATCGGCGCGCGATCGGGCCCTCGGGGGTTTCTCGACCGCCCTCGAGCGCGCGGCGCTGCGTCTGGCCGCCGCGAAGGCCCCGCTCTCGACGAGTCGCCATGTCCTCGAGCTCCAAGAGTCCCGTCTCACCCATGCCGCTGGATCCATCACGGCCCCGCGCTCTGCCGCCCTCGCGAGCGCGGCGGGCAAGCTCGATGCCCTGTCCCCCCTCAAGGTGCTTGCACGCGGATACTCCATAGCCTTCAAGACCGACGGATCGGTCGCGCGGGCGGCGTCGGTGTCCGTGGGCGAGGAGATCTCCATCCGCATGTCCGATGGGGAGGTCTCGGCGTCCGTCCTTTCCGTTTCCGCACGCTAGCGGCCCCTGCATCGTCAACCCATTCGGCCATGGGCCGATGTCCCGATCAAGGAGATATGAGATGAAGGAATTCAGAAACGTCGACGAGCTGACCTACAAGGAGGCTTCCACCGAGCTCGAGCTGATCATCCGCGACCTCGAGGGCGGCGAGCTCGAGCTCGAGGACTCCCTCGCCGGTTACACCCGAGGCGTGGAGCTGCTCAAGAGCCTCAGGGCCCGTCTCTCCGCTGCGGAGCAGAAGGTCTCCGTGCTCATGGCGGATGCAGAGGGGAACGACGTCCTCGTTCCCGGCGAGGCGGCTCGAGAGGATGACTCCCTGCGTCTCTAGGAGCAGCCGGGGTCGGGTACAATGAGGGGCGCGACTCATCGAGCGCGCCCCTCATCATCTGCGCCCCGCGCGGGTCCGAAAGGAGACATAGCCATGTCGGATTGCATCTTCTGCAAGATCGCTGCCCACGAGATCCCCTCCACGGTCGTGTACGAGGACGATCTGGTCATCGCCTTCGACGATCTCTCGCCGCAGGCGCCCGTGCACACGCTGGTGATCCCCAAGGCCCATCACGACGACATCGTCGATGGCGTCCCCGCCGAGACCTTGGCCGCGATGGTCCACGCAGTCGGTGAGGTCGCTCGCATCAAGGGGCTCGATGAGGGCTTCCGCGTCATCGCGAACACCGGCGAGGCCGCAGGGCAGACCGTCATGCATTTCCACATGCACGTCTTGGGTGGCGCGCCCTTGGGCGAGAACCTGGTCTAGGCCTTTGTCCTCGGTGTGTGCATCCGGGAGCTTCAGGAGGGGCTCCTGGATTGTTTTGCCCTAAGATATGAGTCGATCATGCCGCTTCGCGGCGCGCGATACGAGATAGGAGAGACATGAACGTCCTAGTTGTCAACGCTGGCAGCTCCAGCCTCAAGTACCAGCTCCTCAACACCAAGTCCGGAGAGGTGTTCGCCAAGGGGAACTGCGAGCGGATCGGCATCGATGGATCCTTCATAGGCCACGAGGAGATGGGCGTGAAGGGCAAGATCGAGGTCGACCTTCCCGACCATAAGACCGCCATCGGCCATGTCTTCGATCTCCTGAAGACCGTCGACCAGACCATCGAGGGCATCGGGCATCGCGTGGTCCAGGGCGGATGGTACTTCCCCGAGTCGGCCGTGGTGACCGACGAGACGCTTGCCTGGGTTCGCGAGGTCGCCCCGCTCGCCCCGCTCCACAACTATGCCGAGGCCGATGTCATCGAGATCTGCCGCGACATGTTCCCGGATCTTGGCAACGTGATCGTTCCCGACACGGCGTTCCACTACAACATGCCCGAGCGCGCATGGCGCTACGCGCTCCCGCGCGAGGTCGCCGACTCTCTCCACATCCGTAAATACGGCGCGCACGGGACCAGTCATCGATTCATCTGGCGCACGGTCGACGAGCTGACCGACCATACCACCCACAAGCTCGTGAGCTGCCATTTGGGTTCGGGTGCCTCGCTCTGCGCGATCGAGGATGGTCGCTGCATGGACACCACCATGGGCCTCACGCCGCTCGATGGCCTCGTCATGGGCACGCGCTGCGGCACCGTCGATCCCGCGACCGTCTTCTACCTCAACCGCGTCGGGGGCTACTCAATCGACGAGATCGACACCATGATGAACAAGAAATCCGGCCTCTTGGGCGTCTCCGGGGTCTCGAGCGACTCCCGCGACGTCTTCGCGGGCGCCGCCGAGGGCAACGAGCACTGCGCCATGGCGATCAAGATCTTCGCCTACCGTGTGGGCCAGCTCTTCGCCGAGATGGCCGCTTCGATGGATGGCGTCGACACTATGGTCTTCACCGCGGGCATCGGCGAGAACTCCGTCGATATGCGCGCTGCCATCGCGGAGCGCGTCGCCTGGATGGGTGTCAAGATCGACCTCGATCTCAATGCGGTCCGATCCGATGAGCCGCGGGTCATCTCCACTCCCGACTCGAAGATCAAGGTCCTCATCGTCCCCACCAACGAGGAGCTCATGATCGCCCTCGACGTTGAGGCGCTCCTTGGCTAAACGCCTCTGACGAATCCGATGCACGTCGAAGGGGCCCGTGGGCGCTTGTCGTCCCACGGGCCCCTTCCCCCTGTATCCCTCGAGTTCGCGCGCGGGTCTCGCGGGGCCCCAATATGGGCGCGGGCGCCCCCGCGGGGCCGCCCGCCATCCCGTCGCCTCGATCATCGAGGTTATGTGAGGGGAGTCACTCAGCCATCTGGGCCTGGACGGCGGTGATGGCCACGACGCCGACGATGTCGTCAGCCGAGCATCCGCGGGACAGGTCGTTGACGGGCCTGGCGATACCCTGCAGGATCGGACCGTAGGCATCGGCGCCGCCGAACCTCTGGACGAGCTTGTAGCCGATGTTGCCGCATTCCAGATTGGGGAAGACGAGGACGTTGGCGTGACCGGCGACCTCGGACTCGGGGGCCTTCAGCTGGGCGACCTCGGGGACGATGGCGGCATCGAGCTGAAGGTCGCCATCAATGGCGAGCTCGGGGGCCTTCTCCTTGGCGAACGCCGTGGCCTCCTGGACCTTCTTGGCGGTCTCGCCGCCCGCCGACCCCATGGTGGAGTAGGAGAGCATCGCGACCTTGGGCTCCACATCGCCCATGAAGGTCTTGAAGGAGTTGGCGGAGGCGATGGCGATCTCGGAGAGCTCGTCGGAGGTGGGGGCGATGTTCAGACCGCAGTCCGCGAAGACCAGGGTGCCCTCGGCGCCGAACTGCTCGGTCTTGGTGCACATGATCATGAAGGCGGAGACGAGTTTGGTGCCCGGGGCGGTCTTGAGGATCTGGAGGGCGGGCCGCAGGGTGTCCGCCGTGGAATGGCAGGCGCCGGAGACCAGGCCGTCGGCGTCGCCCATCTTGACCATCATCGTCCCGAAATAGGTGGCATCCATGACCTGGGCGCGCGCCTGCTCGATGGTGACGCCCTTCTTGGCGCGGAGCTCGGCGAACTTCTGAGCGTACTCCTCATGCTTGTCCGCATGGCGCGGATCGATGACCGTCGCTCCGGGGACGTCGATCTGGTCGGGGTTCCCCAAGATGACGAGGTTGGCGAGGCCCTCCTCGACGATCTTCTTGGCCGCCTCGATGGTGCGAGGGTCCTCGCCCTCGGGCAGGACGATGGTCTTCTTGTCGGTCTTGGCCGCTTCCTTCATGCGGGTCAGAAAGTCGCTCATGTCTCTCCTCGAGCATTCCCATGCTGCCCAGCTCGGCGCCATATCCCAAGAAACGACCCGGTGCCCAAGATGTCGGTCCGGGTCGTCGATGGCTGCGGGTGCCTTGTTGAGCATTCCTTGTGTGACAAGGAGTATTATACGGCTCTGAGCGCTATAATCGCTCTGACAATAGGCGCCTTGTGGCGCTTGGCACCATATTATGCGCCCGCTCCCTCGCGGGCCCGTTCAAGGAGTATCGATGCAGGTCACCTCTGGTCTTCCGACGAACTTCAACCCGCATGACTACGACATGATCGTCGTCGGCGCCGGATATGCGGGGGCCGTCTGCGCCCGCCGCCTCGCTGAGACCGTGGGTTTCCGCGTCGCCGTCCTCGAGCGCCGCGACCATATCGCGGGCAACGCCTACGACTACCTCGACGAGGCCGGGATCCTCGTCCATCTCTATGGTCCGCATATCTACCACACCTATAGCGATCGGGTCCACGAGTTCCTCTCCCGCTTCACCGAGTGGACTGATTACCAGCACAAGGTGCTCGCCAATATCCACGGCACGCTCATGCCGGTCCCCTTCAACCACAAGAGCCTCATCCTCGCCTTCGGCGAGGAGCGCGGCGAGGAGCTGTACCGCAAGCTCGTCGAGACCTTCGGCGAGAATAAGAAGGTCCCCATCATGGAGCTTCGCGAGAAGAACGACCCCGACCTCGCCGAGGTCGCCGACTACGTCTATGAGAACGTCTTCCTGCACTACACGATGAAGCAGTGGGGACAGACGCCCGATCAGATCGACCCCTCCGTCACCGGACGCGTCCCCATATTCGTGGGCGATGACGATCGCTATTTCCCCCAGGCGCCCCATCAGGGCATGCCCGCCAACGGCTACACCGAGCTCTTCGAGAACATGCTCGAGCACGACCTCATCGATGTCTTCTGCGGCGTCGACGCCCGTTCCCTCATCTCTATCGATGCCGATCGCGTGCTCGTCGACGGGGAGGTGTATGGCGGCGAGGTCATCTACACCGGTCCCCTCGATGAGCTGTTCGACCTTGATCTCGGTGCCCTTCCGTACCGCACCCTCGACATGCAGTTCGAGACCCTCGACATGGATCGCTTCCAGCCCGTCGGCACCGTGAACTACACGGTGAGCGAGCCCTTCACGCGCATCACGGAGTTCAAGAACATGACCGGACAGGTTGTTCCGGGTAAGACGACCATCATGAGGGAGTTCAGCCACGCCTACGAGCCCGGAAGCGGCCAAACCCCCTACTACGCGATCATCGATCCGGCCAACCGCGAGCTCTATGAGCGCTACCTCGAGCGCGTCGCGAGCGTGACCAATTTCCATCCCGTCGGGCGCTTGGCCGAATATCGCTATTACGACATGGACGCCGTCACCAACTCCGCCCTCGAGCTCTCCGACGAGATCATCACGTGCCATGCATGATGAAGTGAAGACTCCCGAGGGAGGGGCCCACAAGGTCCTCTCCTTCGGCATACCGAGCTACAACGCCGCTGCCGATCTCGATCGTTGCGTCAGCTCCATCCTCGAGGGCAGCGGGTATGCCCCTGATATCGAGATCATCATCGTCGATGACGGATCGAAGGACGAGACGCCCCGGATCGCGGACGGATGGGAGGCCCGCTATCCGGGTATCGTCCGCGCCGTGCATCAGGAGAACGGCGGTCATGGGATGGCCGTCATGGCCGGCCTGCGCGAGGCTCGCGGGACCTATTACAAGGTCGTCGATTCCGACGACTGGCTCGACGCTCGAGCCCTGTCCACCATGCTCGGCATCTTGCGCGGGTTTGAGGAGCGCGATTGCCGTGTGGATCTCTTCATCTCGAACTACGTTTACGAGAAGGTCCATGAGGGCACGCACACCGTCATCAACTACCGTTTCGCACTGCCCCGTAAGCGCGTCTTCGGCTGGAGCGAGATCGGCCGCTTCCTCCCGAGCCAGAACCTGCTCATGCACAGCCTCTGCTATCGTACGGATGTCCTGCGCGCCGCGAATCTGCCGATGCCCGCCCACACTTTCTATGTTGACAACATCTATGCGTATGTCCCGCTGCCGCGCTGCGAGACCATGTACTACGCCGACATCGACCTCTACCGCTACTTCATCGGCCGTGAGGGCCAGAGCGTGAACGAGGCGACGATGGTGAAGCGCTTGGACCAGCAGTTCCGCGTCACGCGCATCATGATGAGTCAGTTCCATCTTCGCAAAGACGTCGCCGCGGTGCGCCTGCGCTCCTATATGATGGGCTACTTCACCATGATGATGGCCATTTGCTCGGTCTTCTCCAAGCTCTCGGACGATCCCGAGGCCCAGGTGTGGCTCGATGATCTCTGGCGGGATCTCAAGGCGCATGATGAGTGGATGTATCGACACGCCCGCTTCGGTTTGATCGGTGTGGGGACCAATCTCCCCACGAGGATCGGTGAGCGGGCCACGATCGGCATGTATCGCCTTGCGAGTCGGATCTTCAAATTCAACTGACACCTGATCGAGATGGGTCTTCTGGCGGGGGGGGCGCCCCCCCCCACGAGCCCGGCGCCCCCCCCCAACCACCCGCCCCCCCCCCCACCAAAAACCGGGGGGGCCC
>JAXDWR010000011.1:0-6157 GCA_034088265.1 Collinsella sp.
CCTGCATCTCAACAGGTCCCCGACGTTCAGGGCCGCCGAGCTCCCGCCCGGCGGCCCTTGCCCTTCATGACTGTGCCATTTGTTGCATTCATCTGCAAGTTCTCGCATAATAGCGTGTAATGTTCGCGACGGAATATGCAGATGAAACGAACCATGAATCCGTTGCTCGGGGCTTGGGCCCCAAGATGCGCCTCATCTTCTCATCGCGAGCTCCCAACAGCGGGTCCGTCCGATACCCTCGGATGGGTTCGAGCAGGTCATCGAAGGTCTAAGGAGTTGGAAATGGCTGAGAAGTCGCAAGGTCATCGTGCAATCGCCATCGGTCTCTCCGGTGGGATCGGCCTTACGATCCCGTTGGTGGCCTATGTCGCGACGCTCCCCTTCGACGGCGCCAACGGCATCGTCCGCGCGAGCGGTCTTCCCTTCGCGATCGGCGCTCTCGTGGGCGCCGGTGCCTGCGCGGCCTCGCTTCACCTCTATCGAGACACCGACGATGAGCCCGCCTCGACCGAATCGGATCCCAAGGCATCCGAGGTCGAAATGGATGGACAGCACACTGGGTTCTTCGGTCGTCATGGGGCCCCCAAGGACGTCCCTGTCATAGCCCGTGCCGTCGATGCCCTCTCCGAGGCCGAGGCCTGGGCTGAGATCGATTCGCTCATGAGCGCCGATTCGCCCATCAGCTGCGATGCCGCGACCTCCAAGGACATCTACCAGATCGCCTTCGAGGAGCTTGCCCGCGCCGCAAAGCCCGCGCCGCATGCTGCCCCGAGCACAGGGGAGGGGATGGCCGCCATCGCCGAGATGGATGCGCCCGCGCCTTTCAACACCGCCGTCCTCGATTCGCGCGATCTCGATCTCGACGAGCCGTCGGGCGTCGTCTGCAACCAATCGCCCGTCCCCTCGGAGTCGTGCCCCCATCTTGATGACATCTCGACTGCCCCCTCCTCGTCCGTGGAGGCCCAGGAGATCCCCATGGCCGATTACACGGGCCATGAGGATATGTGGGCGGAGGCGCTCGCCATCTTGGCGGAGGAGTCCGAGGAGCCTGCGTACCGTCCAGCTCATATCGCGGGAAGCGCCTCGGTCGAGCGCGCCAAGGCAGTGGCCGAGGGCAGGGAGTCCACGCGCATGCACAGTCGCGTCAACGAGATCCTGGGCGAGGAGTTCGATAAGGTCGCCTCGCAGAGCGTGCGCAGGACCAGCCGTGAATACCTCAGGGTGATAGAGGGCGGCACCATGTCGATGTCGCGCCTTCAGGTCGAGGCGTGAGGGCGCTCGCGGAGCGCCTGTCGCCCCCCTGGCTCATCATCACGCTGGTAACGATCGCGATCATATGGGGCAACTCCCTGGTTCCCGGAACCGGTAGCTCGGGATTGAGCATGGCGGTCGTCGAGGCGATTCGGTCGTTCCTCGACGGTTTTGACATCCCCTCTGCATGGGTCACCAATTTCCTGATCCGCAAGGCAGCGCATTTCAGCGAATACGCCTTCTTGGGCATCGTGGCGTCCCAGGCCTTTGATCGCGATCGCACCCGCCTGCCCATCTCGATCATATCGACCGTGGCGCTCCTGATCGTCGTTCCCTGCATGGACGAGACCATCCAGCTCTTCGTGAGCGGGAGAAGCGGGCAGATAAGCGATGTGCTCCTCGACTGCACGGGCGCTGCCGTCGGCATGACCTGCCGTTATCTTTGGGCGCGTCGCACATCGATGGGTACCGCGTGAATTATTTTGAAAAAGGTCTTGCATGGGGCGGTGTTCCAGTGCATAATAGCTAAGCGCTTCGCGCAAGTGAACGCATGGTGGGTGTAGCTCAGTTGGCTAGAGCGACGGGTTGTGGTCCCGTAGGTCGAGGGTTCGAGTCCCTTTACCCACCCCACGCTTTCCTCGCAAGGAGAGAAGGACCGTTAGCTCAGCTGGCTAGAGCAGGGGACTCTTAATCCCAAGGTCCAGGGTTCGAATCCCTGACGGTCCACCACCTGTCTTGAAAGGCCCTTCGGGGCCTTTTCCATATCTCGATCAAATCGACAGCACTCCCACAGGTTCAGTCGCGGGATCGTCTCCAATCACCCCTGCGCTCCGGGTTCGTCAGCCCTGAAATGGGCACCCAGGCCCTTCGTCCGAGCGGTCATCGCATCGATCATCGCCTCTGCGAGCCCAAGCTGGGATGAGATGCGCATAAGCGCCGCCGCCTCGGATCCGCGGGGATCTTTGATGACGGACTTCCCGATGCGGTGACGGAGCGAGAGGATGCCCTTGCGGGCGCGTGTGAGACCCGATTCCGTCCGCATGATCATGCAGTGTTCGGTCATGAGCCGCCTGAGCTCTTCGAGGGCCCCGCGGGCGACAAGGGGATCGATACCCAGAGCGATGCGCTCCTTGGCCCTTGCCATGACGTCGACGTCGAGGTCCCTGGAACGGACCAAGCTGCTTTCGCGGGCCGCGTCCCGACCCGCGCGCCTCCCGAAGACGAGCCCGTTGGCGCTTGACAGACCCCCGATCCGATCGGCGCCGTGCATGCCGCCGGTGACCTCTCCGCAGGCGTGCAGGCCGGCGACGCCCGTTCTCCCGTTCCCATCGATCGCTATGCCCCCATTGGATGCATGCGCGTACATCGCCAGGCGCATCTCGTCATCCGGGGAGATCTCGTGCTCGGTCTCGAGCCACGTGATGAACGACTGAACGAACTCCGGTCGGTTTCCGATGGGGGGAAGGTCGTAGCGCAGGGGGAGCCCCGATGGCCCCGATGCATCGATGGCGAGGTCGATGACATGGTCATCGAGGCTCGCGGTGAAGGGCCCATGCCCTGAGCGCTGCTCGAGGACCTCTTTGAGCCCGTCATCCGAAAGGGTGCCGAGAATCGGGTTCTCATCGAGGAGGGAGACGTGGCGAAACGTCTTCTCATTGAAGACCACGCCTTCCCGCGGCCAGACGAGACCGGGCATCATCTGCATGAACTCGATGTTGACGAGGCGGCAGCCATGGGCGAGCGCGATGCCATGGGCGGATCCCAGAACATCGTTGGGGGAGAGGCTGCGTGCGAAGAGGCCGCCCGTACCGCCGGTGGCAAGGACGACCGAGCCGGCTGTCCAAAAGGTGAGCTCGCCGTGCGCGAGGTCGTGAAGAACCGCTCCGACGATGCGATCCCGGCCGTCTTGGACGAGATCGACGAGCTCGACGCCCTCCTCGATCCCGATGCCAAGGCGATCAACCTCGCGCCCCATCCCCGACTTCAGCGCCTCGCGTACCAATCCGCGCCAAAGGCGCCGCTTGGTATCGAAGCAGGGGATGAACTCGCGCTCCAAAGCGCTCTCGGCGTTCTTGGGCCTCTTGAGCTCGATTCCCAGTTCCTCGAGCCATCTCACGGCGTCATCGATGCCCTCGACGAGGGTCCTGACGAGATCGGGGTCGGCGACGCCGCGCCCCACATGGAGGATCGACGAGACGAGATCGTCGACATCGTCGGGGTTCTCTGGACCGATGAGACCCAGGCCCCAGGTGGCGGGATGGAAACTCGATCCGCTGGCAAAGGGACCTACGCTCGCGATGGTGACCGATGCGCCCTCCCTTGCGGCCTCTATTGCTGCCGAGATCCCGGCGATGCCGGACCCTATGACCAAGACATCGGCTTGCGGCATCGGCGTCTCCCTCTCCTTTGGGGTATGGTGCCTAGATTGTGCCACGACACGCCCCGTCTCATCCAGAAAGAGTCGATATCCTCAAAGAGCCTCGTGATGGTGCGACGGTGCCTTGGGAATAAGGCTAAGATATGCTCAACAGGGATGCGGTCTGAGGGCACTCGGCCCATCCATCACGATAGGAGCCGGCATGAAGATAAAGATGTATGAATTGCGCCCCGACGAGCTGTCTGCATTCGAGCGCGTCCGTGAGGGGCTTCCCGAGGGTTACGAGCTCGAGAGCGCGAGCCATCCTCTCCTCGCGTCGACACTCGACACGCTCGACGGCGCCGAGGGCATCGTCATCGTCACCAAGTCGGTGCTCGACGAGCAGATGCTCGCTGCGATCGCCGCACGTGGAGTGCGTTACGTCGCGACGAGGAGCATCGGGTTCAACCATATCGATCTCGAAGCCGCCCGCAAACTCGGCATCCGGGTCTGCAACACGACCTATCCCCCCTACGGGGTCGCTGAGTTCGCCATCATGCTCATGCTCATGGCCCTTCGCAGATGCAAACCGGCCCTTTGGCGCCAGCAGGTGAACGATTACTCCCTGGACGGTCTTATCGGCCGCGAGCTTCGCTCCCTCACAGTCGGCGTCATGGGAACCGGCCGAATCGGACGAGCCGTCATAGAGGATCTCAGTGGCTTTGGTTGCCGCATCCTCGCCTACGATCCCTATCCCTCAAGCGATCTCGTCGACAAGGGCGTTCGGTACGTGTCCCTCGATGAGCTGTATGCCCAGAGCGATTTGGTGACGGTCCATGTGCCCCTCACCGATGAGACCCGGGGCATCATCGACGCTAACGCCATTGGGAAGATGCGCGATGGGGTCGTCTTGGTGAACGTGAGCCGAGGAGAGCTCATGGATCCCGAGGCCCTGGTCGAGGGCATCGAGCAAGAGAAGATCGGCGCGCTCGCCATGGATGTGTTCGCCGAGGAGACCGGTATCTACCATGAGAGCCGCATGAACGATATCATCTCGAATCGCTCCATGGCCTATCTGCGCCAGTTCCCCAACGTGGT
The DNA here is from genome assembly GCA_034088265.1 of Collinsella sp. GTDB lineage: Bacteria > Actinomycetota > Coriobacteriia > Coriobacteriales > Coriobacteriaceae > Collinsella. Next base: position 4,706 of record JAXDWR010000011.1, read on the forward strand.
GCTCACGCAGCACATCGCCTTCTACACCGACATCGACGTCGACAGCATGGTCGAGGAGGGCGTTCGCGGTGTCGTCGCCATGGCGACAGGGGAGTGCGCGACCGAGCTCTGATCGGATGGGTCGGCCCTCGGGTGCGCAGCCCGTTCAGTCCTCGACGGAGATGCCGCTGGCGCGCTCCTGATCAACCAGCTCCGCAATCGCCGAACGTCGCGCGATCGAGATGATGATCGGCATGGAGCAGACGAGCAGGCTCGCTCCCACGAGCGTCCCCTGAACACCGAACATCTTGGCAAGCGCGGGCGCGAGCACGAGCGGGACGACGCCGGCGATGTTGTAGCCAAAGCTCATGACCGAGTTGACGCGTCCGAGCACATCGAGTGGGGCATGTGCTTGGACGAGGGTGTTGAGAAGCGGCATCATCATGCCGAAGGCCACACCCGAGAGGATCTGGCCGGTGATCGCGACGGCCAATATATCGGTGGAGACATAGATGAGGACCCCGAGCCCCTCGCCGAACAGCACGCCGAAAAGGGCGCGCATGTTGACTTGTCGCGAAGGGATGCGAAGGACCAGCAGAGAGCCTATGATCCCCCCGATGCCCGCGGCAGAGGAGAGGTAGCCCATCCACTCTATGCCGACGTGCAGGACGTCTCGGTAATAAAGGGATTCGATGGGATCGAAGGCGCCGTAGCCCAGGAACGAGAAGAAGCAGGACCAGAAGAGCAACGATAGGGCCTCGGTGCCGAAGACGACGGAGAACCCCTGCGTTATCCCGCCCCCTCGCTCCGTCTTGGGGATATCGGGGGTGCGCAGCGCATCGAAGCCGAGGCCGGGTGCGAGCGCGACCAGCGAGCAGATGCCCATGAAGATGAACACGGCCTTGGTCGAGAAGAGAGAGGCGAGTGTCCCGCCCACGAGCGGACCGATCACGATCGCCACATTCGAGACGGTGAACACGGTGGAGTTGAGATCCTTGAGGAAGGTCGTGTCGTCGGAGAGATAGGCGGGATAGGCCTTGGCGACGAGGTCGCCCATGCCCCATGCGAGGCCGAAGATCGCCGCCCCGACGAGCACTCCCGCCACTGATTGGGCGAGTACCTGGAAAGCGGCTGCCGAGGCGACGAGCCCTGCGATGACCAAACGGAAATGTCGTCTCGGCCCGATGCGATCGAGGATGGGACCACCTATGAAGGATCCGGCGACCATGCAGGAGTTGAGCGCGGCTATCCCCAGGACGTTGTCACCGACACCTCGCCCCATGGTGAAGGTGAGCGTCCCCACGATGCCTATGAAATACGCGCTCTGAACACCAAGGTAGATGGCGAATCGCATGATGACGAGGCGAACGGCCATGGGCGGCAGCGATTTGATGCTGGCGAGAAGGGACGACATGGGGGCTCCGTGGAATCGGGGTTGGAGGGTGTGCAGGGGCGGTGCCGAGGCGATTCCGT
>JAXDWR010000012.1:0-31763 GCA_034088265.1 Collinsella sp.
CCATCACCTGCCCCACGGCATCGCCAACGCCATCATCCTGACCCGCGTCATGCGCTACAACGCCGCCGAGGCTCCGGTCAAGATGGGCACCTTCTCCCAGTATCCCTATCCCAACGCCCTCGCGGCCTATGCCGAGATGGCGCGCTACTGCGGGATCGAGGGCAAGGACGATGCCGAGGTCTTCGAGAACTTCGTCACCAAGCTCGAGGAGCTCAAGGAAACCATCGGCGTCAAGAAGACCATCGCCGACTACGGCATCGACGAGCAGTACTTCCTCGACACGCTCGACGACATGGTCGAGCAGGCTTTCAACGACCAGTGCACCGGCGCGAACCCCCGCTACCCGCTCATGAGCGAGATCCGCGAGCTCTTCCTCGATGCGTACTACGGCCGCGAGCCCCAGTCCTACGCGGTCTAGGAGACCACCTCGCGACCACCCGTCGCCTGCCGCCGTCCGCCCAAGTGACGAACGGCGGCGGCGTCGGAACCCCTATGATGGTGCAAGACCTAAAGAAAGGAAGGCAGCGCCATGATCCTCCCCGAGTCCAAAACCGTCGTCGCCGAGCGCGGCAACAAGCTCGTCTACGATCTGGGCGACAAGATCGCCAAGGTCTTCAATGAGCACAAGCCCGTCTCCGACGTCTTCAACGAGGCGCTCAATCTCGCTCGCATCAACGAGAGCGGCATCCGCTCCCCCAAGGCCCTCGAGGTCTCCGAGGTCGAGGGCGCCGGTTGGGGCCTCTTGACCGAGAAGGTCCCCGGCACCACCCTCGCCGAGAAGATGGCCGAGGACCCCAGCCGCTTCTATGAGTACCTCGAGCGCTTCGTCGACCTGCAGATCGAGATCCACGGCTTCCACTCCCCGCTGCTCAACCGCCAGCGCGACAAGTATGCCCGCATGATCAACGGCCTGACCCAGATCAACGCGACGACGCGCTACAACCTCCTCGAGCGCCTTGACGGCATGAAGAAGGAGTTCCAGGTCTGCCACGGCGATTTCAATCCCACTAATGTCATCGTCGGCGATGACGGCAACCTCTACGTCTGCGACTGGGCCCACGCCACCCAGGGCTCCCCTGCCGCCGACGCGGCCATGACCTACCTGCTCTTCGCCCTCAACGACAAGCAGCAGGCCGAGGCCTATCTCGAGCTCTACTGCGATCGCGCGGACGTCCCCATGCAGATCGTCCGTCGTTGGATGTCCATCGTCGCCGCCTCCGAGCTCGCTCGCGGCCGTGACGACCAGGACGCCGACTTCCTGATGAGCTGGATCGACGTCGTCGACTACCAGTAGCATCGAGCTTCATGGCATCGGGTCCAAGAGGGTAGCGGACCCGATCTAAAAAAGACGAGGGGCCTTCGCATCCATCTGCGAGGGCCCCTCGCTTTTACATCACGCTTGAAGGTGACAGGCGATCAGGCATCGGGGAACACCCAGGCCATCAGCGTGCCCTCATGGCACTCGATCGACGACCTCGCGCCATCGAGCCGGTTGGAGATGCCCAGATCGCTTAGGAATCCCACCGGCTCGTGATCGAGCTCCCAGCGCATGTCCGATTCCGACACCACGGCGTCACAGGTGATGGGCACGAAGGAGAAGCGGCTCCCCTGGAATCCCGAGAGGTCCCAGCGGCTCCCCGCGCGCAGGACGCGGCCCTCGAAGCCCCGCTCCGCGATCCTGACGTCGCCCTCCCAGGAGAGCAGGCGGCCCAGGGCGGCCAGGAAATGATCGGGGGATCCCCCCGAAAGCGCGGTGGCGACGATATCGACCTGACCCCAGCGCGCACGGATCGCGTCGAGGGCCAAGGCGAGGTCGGTGAGGTCCTTATGCGGATCGTAACGTTCCACCTCGAACGCACCACCCCGACCCATCTGGGCCTCCCCCACCAGCTGCGCGCCGGGCCCGCTCACCGAGTCGGCATCGCCGCAGAACAGATCGCAGGGAAGACCCGCCGCCATCAGACAGTCGAGGCCCCGGTCGACGGCGACGACGACGTTGGCAAGACCATGGAGCGTCCTGAGGAGCCCTGCGTCCGGAACCTCCGGCGAGCCCCCCACCACCAGCGCGACCATGTCTAGCCCGCGTACCCGATGATGCGGGAGAGCGGAAGCGAGCGATAGTCGTCGATGAAGATCTCGCAGTTCGCGCGCACGTCCTCGCGATCCGATCTTCCCGCGGGGTCATGGATGCCCACGCGACGATAGCCGCCCAAGCCAGCGCCCTTGAGACCGAAGACCGCGTCCTCGAAGACCCAGACGTCCCCGTGGTCGACGGAGCCCAATCCGAGGTCTTGGCAGAGGCGCTCGAGGGCGAGGTCGTATACATCGGGCTGGCCCTTGGGAGCCCCCGCCTCGCCCGTCGTGGTCACACGGTTGATATAGGGCGCCATGCCGCAGCGAGCCAACCCGATCTCGACGAGATGCCGGGGCGTCGAGGTGGCGACCGCCATCGGGATGCCCGCCTCGTGCGCGGCCTCCAGGAACTCCAGAGCGCCCTCGCGCGGGGGGACGGCGCCGTCGTAGTTGCCGATCAGCATGCGATCGAGCTCCTCCATCACCTCGGCGCCGGACGAGCAGATGCCCCAGGTGTCGTGGTAGGCCTGGCACTCGTCCTCGAGCGATAGGTGCTCGAATCTGGCGAAATCGGCCGGCGTGGTCTCGATGCCGTGCGAGGCCAGAAGCTCGGGTTGCACACGGAGCCACATCCCCATGGAATCGAGCAGGGTGCCGTCACAATCGAAGATGAAGGCGCGCGGAAGGCGGCTGGCGTCGGGCATAGGGTCCTCCAATCCGCTCGGGGACACCCCTCGCGTGATGACGATGTGATTCGATACCCGACCATGCTACCAGATGGCTCGAGCTCGGGCCGCAGGGTTGCGGATGCCGAAGCCGCTCGTTTGAAGCCAATTACCGCCGTCTCCCGTCTTTTCATCGGATAAGGGGCGTTTGAGTGATACATTAGTGATGTGTCACAGGTTCTCCACATGTGCGGACAGCCCCCTCGCCCTAACCCGCAGCATGCGCGGGACTCGTGATCCATGTTCTATATCGCGGCTCTTGCCGCAGTTCGATGGGACGGTTCACTTTGTCTACCGCAAGATCTTCAGCAGGCACCACGGCCCCCTGCCTCTACGTCACCAACGACGACATCCACCTCTTCGGAGAGGGATCGTGGCAACGGAGCTGGGAGAAGATGGGCTCCCATCCCGACACGCAAGACGGTGTCGCTGGCTGGCGCTTCTGCGTTTGGGCCCCGGATGTGAGAAGCGTCCATGTCGTTGGTGAGTTCAACGACTGGGATCCGAAGTCCAACCCGCTCTCCCCCATCGGCGAGAGCGAGCTCTGGCAGGGCTTCGTTCCCGGACTCGAGCAGGGCGACCTATACAAGTACGTCATCGAGACGGAGGAGGGGGAGCTCCTCTACAAGGCCGATCCCTATGCCTTCTATTCGGAGCAGGCTCCGGGCACGGCCTCCCGCCTCTGGGACATCAACGGGTATGCGTGGAAGGACGGGGCCTGGATGCGCAAGCGCGGCAAGCGCGACCACATGCATAGCCCCCTCAACATCTACGAGGTCCACCTTGGTTCGTGGAAGCGCCACGGCGACGCCCCCTTGGGGGAGCCGCGCGAGGACGGCACCTACCCCGGTCCCGGCGATCCCTTCCCCGCCCAGCGCGGGGAGTTCTACTCCTATGACGACCTTTCGGTCGAGCTCGTCGAGTACGTGAAGCAGATGGGGTACACGCACATCGAGGTCATGCCCGTCATGGAGCATCCCTTCGACGGGTCCTGGGGATACCAGGGAACCGGCTATTTCGCCGCCACCTCCCGCTATGGCACCCCGCAGCAGTTCATGCACTTCATCGAGGCCTGCCATAAGGCCGGTATCGGCGTCATCCTCGATTGGGTCCCCGGCGGTTTCTGCGCCGACGCTCAGGGCCTCGCCACCTTCAACGGGCACATGCTCTATGAGCGCGAGATCCATCCCAACTGGGGCACGCACAAGTTCGATTTCGGTCGCCCTGAGGTCGTGAGCTTCCTCATCTCCAACGCCTTGTTCTGGATCGACGTCTTCCATGCCGACGGTATCCGCATGGACGGCGTGTCCAGCATGCTCTACCTCAACTTCGGTGTCGACAACCCCGCCGACAAGAAGTTCAACAAGTACGGCACCGAGGAGGATCTCGACGCCTCCGCATTCATCCGCAAGGTCAACTCCACGGTCGGCGAGCTGCATCCCGATGTCATGATGATCGCCGAGGAGTCCACCGCCTGGCCGCTCGTCACCTATCCGCCCTCCGATGGCGGTCTGGGATTCCACTTCAAGTGGGATATGGGCTGGATGAACGACACGCTGCACTACATGCAGACCGACTTCCCCTGGCGTCCGGGCAACCACAAGCTCCTGACCTTCTCGATCATGTACGCCTTCAACGAGAACTTCGTGCTGCCGCTCTCCCATGACGAGGTCGTCAACGGCAAGTGCTCCCTCATCGGACGCATGCCCGGAGACTGGTGGCGTCAGTTCGCGGGCCTTCGCACCCTCGCCTTCTATCAGATGACCCATCCGGGTGCCAAGCTCAACTTCATGGGCAACGAGCTCGGCATGTACATCGAGTGGCGCTACTACGAGGCTCTCCAGTGGTTCCTCGCGAACGACTACGAGACCCACGCCCACCAGCAGGCCTTTATCGAGGCCCTCAACCACTTCTATCTCAAAGAGGCGGGGCTTTGGCAGTTCGCCTACGATTCCGAGGGATTCGATTGGATCGATGCGAACAACGAGAAGCAATCAATCGTCTCCTTCGTCCGTCGCGGCAAGAAGCCCTCGGATGACCTCTTGATCATCATCAACTTCGATCCCGCCTCCTACGAGACCTTCCGCATGGGCGTGCCACGCGAGGGTGACTGGAAGCTCGTCTTCAACACCGACGACCCCGCCTTCGGTGGAAGCGGCTACACCCATGTCGACCTCGCCTCGAGCGAGCCCGTGGCTTGGAACGGCCGCAAGGAGTCGATCCAGATCTCCCTGCCCGGCATGTGCGGACTCGTCTACAAGCGGGCCGGCAAATCCTCCTATGTGCCCCCTAAGCCCATCGCCAAGCCGCGCTCCGCGGCGGCGAGCAAGGCCGACGCGGACTCCTCCAGCGTGACCAAGGCGACCACCACGAAGAAGGCCGCGGTCAAATCGACGCGCGCCAAGGCCGCATCCAAGAAACCCGTCTCGAAGTCCACCGCAGGCCAAGGGGAGACCCCCCGCGCCACCGATAAGAAGAAGCCCGCGACGAACAAGGCAACCCGCAGCAAGTGATATCCGCCCTCGATTCGGGAGAGCACCCTCTCACGATACTGCCCTGAGTCCCATCGCTGCACTGGAACGACAGGGCAACGCACGGAAAGGCATCTATGAACAGCATCTTCGAAAACAAGCAGGAATTCGTCAAAGAGTACCTCGACGCGGTCAAGGAGCTCTCCGGCAAGGGCTTCGAGATCACGAGCGACATCGATCGCTTCAACGCTCTCGCCGGCCTCATCGCCTCCAAGGCGCGCGCCGTCTCCGCGGAAACCGACAAACGCTTCGCCAAAGACGGCAAGAAGCGCGTCTATTACTTCTCGATCGAGTTCCTGATCGGACGCCTGCTCGACAACTACCTCATCAACTTCGGCATCCGCGACATGGTCGCAGAGGCGCTGGGCGAGATGGGCTGCAGCCTCGATGAGCTTTGCAAGCTCGAGCCCGACGCCGCTCTCGGCAACGGCGGACTCGGCCGCCTGGCCGCCTGCTTCCTCGATTCCATGGCCCATGAGGACATCGCCGGATACGGCAACGGCATGCGCTACCGCTACGGCCTCTTCAAGCAGGAGATCGTCGACGGTCGCCAGGTCGAAGTGGCCGATGAGTGGCTCTCGCGCGGCTATCCCTGGGAGGTCCGCCGCCCCGACAAGGCCGTCCGCATCGGCTTTGGCGGCCACGTCGTCTCCCGCACCGAGGGCGATCGCGTCTTCTACTCCGTCGAGGGGACCGAGGACGTCCTCGCCGTGCCCTACGACATCCCCGTCGTCGGCTACGGCGGCAACACCGTCAACAAGCTGCGCGTCTGGAGCGCCGAGCCCATCGATGAGCACTTCGATCTCGAGGCCTTCAACCGCGGCGAGTACGCGCAGGCCGACGCCAACCGCGCCGATGCCGAGGCCATCTCGGCCATCCTCTACCCTAACGACGCCGGCGAGCACGGCCGCCTCCTCCGCCTCAAGCAGGAGTACCTGTTCGTGGCGGCGGGCGTGAAGACCGCCCTCGACGTCTTCCGCCGCGAGCACGGATCCAACTGGAAGCTCCTTCCCGACTACGTCGCAATCCACACCAACGACACCCATCCCGCCATGTGCGGCCCCGAGCTCATGCGCATCCTCATGGATGAGGAGCGCCTCACCTGGGACGAGGCATGGGACATCGTCACCAAGACGATCTCCTACACCAACCACACCATCCTCCCCGAGGCTCTCGAGAAGTGGCCCATCGGGACCTTCAAGCGCCTGCTCCCGCGCATCTATGACATCATCGACGAGATCAACCGCCGCTGGCGTGACGAGTTCGACACCACCCAACCCGGCTGGCAGGATCGCCTGCGCAAGACCGCCGTCCTCTGGGACGGAGAGGTCCGCATGGCCAACCTCTCCGTCATCTGCAGCCACTCGGTCAACGGCGTCGCCAAGATCCACACCGACATCCTCAAGCGCTCCGTCCTCAGCGACTTCCACGCGCTCACCCCGAGCAAGTTCAACAACAAGACCAACGGCATCACACCCCGCCGATTCCTCGCCGAGGCCAACCCCAGCTACGCCAAGCTCATCACCGAGGCCATCGGTGACGGCTGGATGGACGATGCCGGTGAGCTGCGCAAGCTCACCGCATTCGAAAACGACCCGTCGTTCCTCCTGCGCGCAGCCGACTCCAAGCGCCAGAACAAGATCCGCCTCGCCCGCTACGTGCGCCGCGAGTGCGGGTTCTCCATCGATCCCGACTCGATCTTCGATGTCCAGGTCAAGCGCTTCCACGCCTACAAGCGCCAGCTGATGAACATCATGAAGGTCATGGACCTCTACAACAGACTCACGACCGACAGCTCCTTCAGCGTCCAGCCCACGACCTTCATCTTCTCGGGCAAGGCGGCCTCGAGCTACCACTTCGCCAAGGAGGTCATCCGCCTCATCAACTCCGTCGCCGAGGTCGTCAACAACGACCCGCGCGTGAACGACCTCATCAAGGTCTGCTTCATCCCCAACTTCCGCGTCTCCAACGCCCAGCTCATCTATCCAGCCGCCGAGATCTCAGAGCAGATCTCCACGGCGGGCAAGGAGGCGTCCGGCACCTCCAACATGAAGCTCATGATGAACGGCGCCATCACGCTCGGCACCCTCGACGGCGCGAACATCGAGATCGCCCAGCTCGCCGGCGAGGAGAACGAGAAGATCTTCGGCCTCACCACGCCCGAGGTCGAGGAGCTGCGCGCCAGCGGAAGCTACTTCGCTTGGGACATGGTCAACGCCGACCGCGACCGCCTCGGTCGCGTCATGGACCAGCTGACCGACAACACCTTCGCCTCGCTCTCGGGCAACTTCGAGAGCATCCACACCGAGGTCATGTCCAACAACGACTACGATCTCGTCCTCAAGGACTTCCGTCCCTACGTCGAGGCTTGGGAGGAGCTCACCGCCTCCTACGTCGACACGCAGGACTGGAACCGCCGCGCGCTGCACAACACGGCGATGTCCGGTTGGTTCTCGAGCGACCGCACCATCAGGGAGTATCGCGACGAGATCTGGCACGCCTAAAACCCCAGCACGCTGGTCGGGGAAGGAATTAATTGGTTAGTCACGTTTTGAGAGGAAAGGTTCGATGAGCAAGAAAGAATGCATCGCGATGCTCCTCGCGGGAGGACAGGGAAGCAGGTTGGGGGCGCTCACATCCAAGATCGCCAAGCCCGCCGTCTCCTTCGGAGGGAAGTTCAGAATCATTGACTTCTCGCTGTCCAACTGCGCCAACTCGGGCATCGACACGGTCGGCGTCCTGACGCAGTACCGCCCCTATCAGCTCCATGAGTACGTGGGCTCCGGTCGCCCCTGGGACCTCGCCGAGCACGGCTCCGGCGTCTCCATCCTGCCCCCTTACGCCACCCAAGAGGGCGGTGCGTGGTATGCGGGAACCGCTGACGCCATCACCCAGAACATCGATTTCATCAAGAGCCATGATCCCGCCTACGTCTTGATCCTCTCCGGCGACCACCTCTATCGCATGGACTACCGCAAGATGCTCGAGAGCCATATCGCCCACAACGCGGACCTCACCGTCTCGGTCATGCCCGTGCCTTGGGAGGAGGCGAGCCGCTTCGGAATCATCACCGCAAGCGCCGAGGACGGCCGCATCGAGAAATTCACCGAGAAGCCCGAGAAGCCCGATTCCAACCTCGCCTCGATGGGAATCTACATCTTCTCGACCGACGTCCTTCTCGCCGCGCTCGAGGAGGACTCCCTCGACCAGCGCTCGAGCCATGACTTCGGCAAGGACATCATCCCGAAGCTCCTAGCCGACGGCAAGAACCTCTACACCTACGAGTTCCGTGGGTTCTGGAAGGACGTCGGCACCATCGCCAGCTTCCATGAGACCTCGATGGACCTGCTCGGCTCGAACCCCGAGTTCGATCTCTTCGACAAGAGCTTCCCCATCATGAGCAACGACTCCACGCGTCCACCGCACTTCATAGGCCCCGACGGCAAGCTGGATGACTGCCTCGTCTCCAACGGATGTCGCATCTACGGCACCGCTCGCCATTCCATCCTGTCCACCGACTGCGTCGTCGGCGAGCGCGCCATCGTCGAGGACTCCGTCTTGCTGCCCGGCGCCATCGTCAAGGACGGCGCTCACGTCGTCCGGGCCATACTCGGCGAGAACGCCGTGGTCGAGGAGGGCGTCAAGCTCGGCAGCGTCGACTCCACGAAGGATACCGCCGTCGTCGGAAACGACGTCGTCATCGGGAAGGGGGAATGAACCGATGATCAATCGCAAGGCCATCGGCTACATCACCGCAAACTACACGGGCAAGGAGCACAGCGTCCTGCTCGATGACCGTCCGCTCGCGAGCTGCCCCTTCATGGGCCGCTACCGCCTCATCGACTTCCCGCTCTCCAACATGATGAACGCGGGGATCCGCACCGTCGGCGTCGTGCTGCCGACCAACTACCGCTCGCTCGTCGACCACCTCGGCTCCGGCCGCGAGTGGGAACTCGATCGCAAGAAGGGCGGCCTCTTCCTGCTTCAGGGAAGCGCGTACGGCACCGCCAAGAAGGGCATGCGCTTCCTGCTTCGCGACATCTGCTCCAACAAGATGCTGTTCCAGCGCGCAACGGAGCCCTACGTCGTCATGAGCGGCACCAACATCGTCTTCAACATGGACCTCGGCCACGTCATCGAGGCGCATGAGAACAGCGGGTCCGGTATCACGATGATCTACAAGCAAGCCGATCGCAAGCTCGACGACGTCACCAAGCTGAACATCGGCGACCGCGGTCGCGTCCAATCCATCGAAGAGGGATGCGCCTACGGCGATAGCAAGTTCCTGGACTGCTTCGTCATCAATCGCGACCTGCTCCTGCAGATCTGCGAGGATTACGCCAACATCGACTACCTGGACCTCTTCGACGCCATCAAGGACGATTTCGGTCGCATCGATGTCTGCAGCTACGAGTTCAAGGGCCTCGCCGTCGGCATGTTCAGCGAGGAGACCTACTACCGTCGCAGCATGGACATGCTCAACCCCGACGTCATGCACCAGCTCTTCACCCACGAGCGCCCCATCATGACCAAGGCCCACGATGTCGCCCCGGCCAAGTACGCCGCCGGCTCCAATGCCTGCAACTCCTACATCTCGGCGGGCTGCAAGATCGAGGGAACCGTCCGCGGCTCCATCCTCTCCCGCGACGTCGTCGTCGAGAGCGGTGCGAGCGTCACCAACTCCATCATCATGCAGTCCTGCGTGATCAAGGCCGGTGCGCGCGTCGACAACGCGATCCTCGACAAGAACAACGTCGTTCCCGCCAACACCGAGCTCCGCGGCACGCCCGATGCGATTCTGGTCGTTCCGAAAGTGCCCCTGAAGTAGGTGCCATACCGCAGCTAAACGCGTTATCATTGAATCGCCGTCCGATCTCTCGGGCGGCGATTCTCACATCAAGACATTGGGGGAAACATGTCTGAAACCAAGAAGAGGATGAAGGTCGTCTTCGCCTCCGCCGAAGCCGCACCGTTCGTCAAGACCGGAGGCCTGGGGGATGTCGCTGGCTCCCTGCCCGCCGCGCTCCAGGAGGCGGGTGCCGACGTCATCGTCATGGTCCCGCTCTATGGCACCATCTCGGAGCAGTACAAGGGCAAGATGGAGCATGTCGCCCAGTTCTACGTGAGCCTGGGATGGCGCAACGAGTACTGCGGCCTCGAGCGCCTGGTCCACAACGGCGTCACCTACCTGTTCGTCGACAACAAGCGCTATTTCGATCGCGACTACCCCTATGGGTTCTTCGATGACGGCGAGCGCTTCGCCTTCTTCTCCAAGGCCATCTGCGAGAGCTTCCAGTATCTCCCCGATGGATTCGCCCCCGATATCCTGCACTGCAACGATTGGCACACCGCCCTGGCCCCGGTCTTCCTCCGCGAGTTCTATCAGGGGCTGCCGCTCTACGAGAACGTGAGCACCATCTTCTCGATCCACAACATCGCCTTCCAGGGCCAGTTCAGCTCCAAGGTCCTCGAGGACATCTGCGGTCTCGCCCACATCCCCGCCGCCGCGTTCCAGCTCACCTGCGGCCACGATGCCATCAACTACATGCAGGGAGCCCTGAACTACTCCGACGCCATCACCACGGTCTCCCCCACCTATGCGGCCGAGATCCAGTCCCCCGCCTTCGGCGAGGGACTCGACGGCGTCCTGCGCCGCCGTCGCGAGAGCCTCCAGGGAATCGTCAACGGCATCGACATCGATCACTTCAACCCCGAGACCGATCCTGCCATCGCCGCCAACTACACCGCTGCCGATCGCTCCGGCAAGGCGGTCTGCAAGGCCCGCCTCCAGGAGGAGCTCGGCCTCACGGTCCGCGACGACCAGCCCCTCATGACCATGGTCACCCGCCTCACCCGTCAAAAGGGCATGGACCTCGTCACCTACTCCCTCGACCGCATCCTCTCCAACGGCGTCCAGGTCGCGGTGCTCGGCACCGGCGATCGCGAGTACGAGAACGCCCTTCGCTACTTCGCCCAGAAGTACCCCGGACAGATGGCCGCTCGCATCCAGTTCGATCCCGCGCTCTCCCAGCGCATGTACGCCGGATCCGACCTCTTCCTCATGCCGTCGCTCTTTGAGCCCTGCGGTCTGTCCCAGATGATCGCGATGCGCTACGGCACCCTCCCCGTCGTCCGCGAGACGGGTGGTCTCAAAGACACCGTCATCCCCTACAACTATGAGACCGGCGAGGGCACCGGATTCTCGTTCGCCAACTTCAATGGCGAGGAGATGGGCGACGCCGTCTTCCGCGGAGCGCGCCTGTTCTGGGACGACCGCGAGGCATGGGATGGCGTCGTCACCCAGGCCATGAACCAGGACTTCAGCTGGACCCGTTCCGCATCCAAGTACATGGACCTGTATCGCTGGATGCATCCGGAGATCCCCGTCTGGACTCCCGAGCTCGTAACTGAGCCCGCACCCGAGGCCAAGCCCGAGCCGGCCAAGCCCGCACCGGCGAAGAAGACCACGACGAGGAAGAAATCGACCACCAAGAAGACCACCGAGGCCAAGGACGCAGCCGGCGCGACCGAGGAGAAGTCCGCCGCCAAGACGGCCGCCAAGAAGGCGACCAAGGCCGCAACCAAGACCCCGGCCACCAAGAAGGCGACATCGACCAAGACCGCGATCAAGAAGTCCGCGACGACCGATGACGCGACTGCGACCGTGAAGAAGACGACCAAGGCCGCGACTGCCAAGAAGACCGCTGCGTCAACATCGACCGACGACGCGCCCGCGCCCACCAAGACGGCCGCCAAGAAGGCGACCAAGACCGCGGCCGCCGCGAAGGCCGAGACCCCCGCCGCGACTGAGGAGAAGCCCGCCGCCAAGAAGGCGACCAAGACCACGGCCAAGAAGGCCAAGGCCGTGGAGCCCAAGGTCGAAGAGGCCAAGGAGACCGAGAAACCCGTCGCCAAGTCGGCCGCCAAGCCCGCGGCAAAGAAGGCTGCGACCACGTCGACCGACGACGTGCCCGTGATTGCCCCGGCCACTCCCGACGCCGCGCCGGACACGAGCTCGGAGGCGCCCAAGCAGGCTGAGGCCAAGACGTCGACGACCAAGACCGTCACCGCCAAGAAGGTCCCTGCCACACGCAAGGGCACAAAGCGTCGCTAAGCGATCCAGACGACATCCGATCAACCGTCTCGACCAGCGGCCCCGTATCGTGAAACGATACGGGGCCGCTCTCATGAGTTTGACCTCTTCTTCACGCTTTAACTATACTTATCGGGTTGCACTGTCACCGATCCCTCCCCACCCCGCTCGTGGCATGGGAACAAGGAGGAAGCGATTTCATGAGACTCATCCATAACAGCCGCCAGGCTGAATACAGGACGCCCTTTGGAGCCGTTGTCGCCGGCACAACCGTGGAGCTCAGGCTCAGGGTCCTGGATGTCGATCCCGAGGCGGTCCAAGCCGTCCTTCGTGTCTGGATCGACGGCCAGGGGGAGTCGCTCATATCGATGGGACATCTGGGAGAAGGGCTCTTCGGGGCATCGCTTCCCTGCGACGATCCACAGCTCGTCTGGTACAGCTTCCACGTATGCGCCCCCGACGGCACCGAGTTCCATCTCGGCGCCCCCCAGGGAGCCACGGGCGGCGAGGGCGTCGTCTACGACTACGCCGATGTCCCGTCCTTCCAGATCACCGTCTATCGCCATCGCATGACCCGTCCGTCCTGGTACGAGCGCGGCATGGTCTACCAGATCTTCCCCGATCGCTATGCCCGCGACGCCAACTGGCGGGAGCGCGCCGTGAACGTGGTCGAACAGCCTCGAAAGGGCCCGGGGAAGCGCATCATCTGGGATTGGAACACCCCACCGGTCTACGAGCGCGACACCGATGGCTCCATCAAGACCTGGGACTTCTATGGGGGCTCGCTTGAGGGCATCCGCCGCGACCTCCCCCGTCTCCAGGAGATGGGCATAACCGCCATCTACCTCAACCCCATCTTCGAGGCGGCGAGCAACCATCGCTACGACACCGCCGATTACCTCCATATCGATCCCATGCTCGGCACCGATGAGGACTTCCGCGCGCTCGCGGACGACGCGCGCTCGCGCGGCATCAGCATCATCCTCGACGGCGTCTTCAACCACACGGGCGACGACTCGCTCTATTTCAACAGATACGGCAACTATCCACAGGGAGGGGCCTGGCAGAGCGAGGACGATCCCTGGCGCGCGGCCTACCACTTCAACGACGATGGCACCTACGCTTCGTGGTGGGGCATCGGCAACATGCCCGCGCTCAACGAGGACAGCCCCTTGGTGAAGGACCTCATCTTGGGCGAGGACGGCGTCATCAGGACCTGGATCCGCGCCGGCGCGCGGGGCTGGCGTCTGGATGTGGCCGACGAGCTCTCGGACGATTTGATCCGCGGCATCAAGAGCGCCCTGCTCGAGGAGTGCCCCGACGGCCTTCTGCTCGGCGAGGTCTGGGAGGATGCCTCCAACAAGGTGAGCTACAGCAAGCTCCGCACCTATCTGCAGGGCGATGAGCTCGACTCCGCCATGAACTACCCCTTCCGTGACATGGTCCTCAACTTCCTGCTGGGCCACGAGACCGCCCATCAGGCCGCCGAGCGCATCGAGACGCTGCGCGAGAACTACCCGCCCGAGGCTCTCATGTGCGCGCTCAACCTGCTCGGAAGCCACGACAAGCCCCGCATCGCGTCCGTCCTCGGCGACGGCCCCGATGAGTCCGCGCTGCCCGAATCCGAGCGTGGGCGATTCCGTCTCGACGAGAACTCGCTCGGTCGCGCCAAGGGGAGGTTCTGGCTCGCCACGCTCATGCAGATGACGCTTCCCGGCGTCCCCTCCATCTACTATGGCGATGAGTTCTGCCTCGAGGGTCTATCCGACCCGGGGAACCGACGGACGCTCCCCCATCCCGAGGATATCCGCGACCATGACATGCTCACCATGATCCGCAACGCCTCGGGACTCCGTCGCGCCCTCCCCTTCCTCATCGATGGCAATCTCCAGGCTCGCGGACTCAACGACGACGTCCTCTGCATCAAGCGCCGCGGAGCCGACGGCCAGATCGCGACGGTCCTCATCAACCGCAGTCTCTCCAACACGCGCGTCGTCCGCGTCCCCATCGAGAACGACATAGCCGTCGACGTCATCAGCGGCAACGACTTCGTCCGAGGGGCCGATGGCTGCGCCGAGGTCAAGCTCTGGCCCCTTGGCTCGGCGGTCATCTATTCCAACCGTCAGATGCAGCTCCAAAAACCCCTCAAGCCCGGAGCGGGCGTGGTCTGCCACATCACCTCGATCCCCAACGCGCGCGGCGAGATGGGGACGCTCGGCGCCCCCGCCCGGAGGTTCATCGACCATCTGGCGGAGATGGGCCTGCGCTACTGGCAGGTGCTCCCCGTCAACCCGACCGACTCCTTTGGATCGCCCTATGCCGGCCCCTCCGCCTTCGCGGGAAACGCCAAGCTCCTTTCCGAGAGCGAGCACGAGCTCAGACTGGCCTACGCGGCATTCAAGAAGTGCGGCGGCTTTGAATCCGATGCCTACCTTGCCTTCGCGCGCGAGAACGAGCAATGGCTCGAACCCTATTGCGCGTTCATGGCGCTCAAGGAATCCCATAACGGAGCATCGCGCCACACCTGGCCGAAGACGCAGCAGCGCTACACCGTCGGCATCCTCTCCGACATCCGCTTCTCCGATGCCGCCAACTACCACGCCTTCATCCAGTTCCGCTTCGATCGCGAATGGCGCGAGATGCTCTCCTACGCCCACGAGAGGGGCATCCTCATCATCGGCGACATCCCCATGTACGTATCGGACGACTCGGCGGATGCATGGTCGGAGCCGAGCATGTTCTCGCTTGGTAAGGACGGCATGCCCTACGAGATCGCCGGTGTGCCGCCCGATCGCTTCTCGGCGACCGGCCAGGTCTGGGGCAACCCGACCTACCGCTGGGACAGCATGGCGCGGGATGGCTACGTGTGGTGGATGGCTCGTCTGAGGAGGGCGTTCTCCCTCTACGATTATGTGCGCCTCGACCATTTCCTGGGATTCGAGAACTACTTCGGCATCCCCGCGGGCAAGACGGGCGCCGACGGGCGCTGGCTACCCGGCCCCGGGATCGACCTGTTCCAGAAGGCGCATGCCGAGTTCGGCCCCCTGCCCTTCATCGCCGAGGACCTGGGCCTGCTCACGCCCGCCGTCCGAGCCTTGGTGGCAGCCTGCGGCTTCCCCGGTATGGACGTGCTCGAGTTCGCGGACTACGACGTGCGCCATGAGATCATGCCGCACAATGACAAGATCCTCTACACCTCCACGCATGACACCTCGACGCTCCCCGGATTCCTTGGCCGTGCGTTCTGCTCGGATAGCGACGAGCAGGCCGCCCAGTACCTCGCGACCGAGGTCATCCGCCATTCGCTCGCGAGCCCTGCGCGCGTGGTGATGATGCAGCTCCAGGACATCCTGCTGCTCGGCGACGACGCGCGCATGAACAGACCCGGAACCGCCGAGGGGAATTGGAGCTGGCAGGCCAAGGAGGAGATGGTCGCCGAGGCCGTCGCCCGCACCCGTGCCCAGCTCCTCGAAACCGGTCGATTTAACGAGGATACGATGAGGCCCGTCGACGGCGGATCGAATTAGGGTACAGTATCAAGCGATCGAGAGACCATGTGCGTCGCACCCCCAGGGGAGCGGCGCACATGGCTTGAAGGACGATTGGATCAAGGGGGCACGCCATATGGCACGCTACGATTACCGCTGCACTGGCTGCGGAAAGGTCTTCGAGGTCGAGCACGGCATGACCGAGCGCCCGAGCATCACCTGCCCGGACTGCGGATCGGACGCCGACAAGGTCTTCAACGCGAGCGGGATCAAGTTCGAGGGAAGCGGATTCTACAACACGGACATGCGCGGCGGGGGCTCCGCGACGCAGGCGTCGTCGGGATCGAGCTGTGCATGCGAGGGCTGCCCGCACAAGGAGTGATCGACCGGACCGAGCACAGGCCGCGATCAAGCCCTGACCATCCGGGCGCAGAAGTGCCCATCGAAGCCATCGCGGGCGGGGACCGTTTGGAAGCGGCCCCGCCCGTCCTCGTTCCCCCTCACCAGATCGCGCGCGCCCGCATAGCGATCCCTCGAGAAGATCCAGGCATCCGAGACGGGTGCCAGACTAAACCCCCTGCCCTCATCAGAGCCCAGGAAGGCATCGATGACCCCCTCGTTCTCCTCGGCGAGCACCGAGCATGTCGCGTAGACGAGCTCCCCGTTGCCCGAGACGCGACGCGAGGCCTCTTTGAGGATGGAGAGCTGGAGATCCGGCAGGCTCCTCCTGACGTCGAGCGGCTCCAAGCGCCAGGGTATCTCGATATGGCGGCGCATCGTCCCCGTTCCCGAACACGGGGCATCCAAGAAGACGGTGTCGAACATCGGGGCCGGCGCGCCCCCCAAGGCGCTTTCAAGATCCCGTGCGTCGCCGACCGCGAACTCGATCGGCGAAAGGCCCGCATCGATAACCCTCTCCAAATTGAGCTTGCATTTCCAGTCGAAGAGATCGAGGGCGGTGTGCTCCCGCTCGATGCCGCATCGATACGCATGGCAGGCCATCATGAAGGTCTTGGTCCCACGCCCCGCGCCGATCTCCAAACACGAACCGGGCCGTGTCGCGGCGGCGGCGACGAGTTGGGCGTTGAGGTCCGAGACGACGAGCGCCGCCTTCGCGAGCAGGTCAGTCTCGAGGATGGGCCTGACCGAATCGATCCGCCAAGAGCCGGGAAGACCGAGCGGGACGGCACCCCAGGAGGAGAGCTGTGCATCGAGGTCCTCCGCGCGCCGCGGATTGACATGCAACGCGAAGGGCGCTGGATGGGGCTGGGCCTGGAGGAGATCCTGGGAGCGATTGGGACGCGAGGCCTCTATGGACCTCGCGAGCCAGACGGGCAAACCGGACTGGCGGGCTCGGGCGACGAGCGACCGCTGGTCGAAAGCGGCATCCCGAGCCTCCAAAAAGGGCTCGCGGTCCCTGGCGACGCGGTGCAGCACCGCGTTGGCGAGCCCCGTGAAGGCCGGGGAGCACGAGCGCACGAGCTCGACCCCCTGGCTCACCGCCACCTCGGGAGCGGAATCGAGATAGAGGATCTCATAGGCCGCGACGCGAAGGGCGATCCTGATGACTGGGGGGATCTTGCGCGGGTTGTTGAGATGGGCATCGAGGGCATCGTCCAGATGCCCCTCGCACGCCGTCACACCAAGAGCCAAGCGCAGGGCGAAGGCCTCATCACGAGGATCCTTGCAGCGATCGGCCTCCGAGCGAGCCATGATGTCGCGGGCGAAGCCGCCCTTCGCACCAGCCTCCATGAGGACGTCGAAGGCGCGCCTCCTCGCCGGCGATGCCGAGGACGGCGCGCGCCGAGGCGATCGACTCACGACAGGCGCCCCCATGACCCGCTTTGGGCCCGCGTGCCGGCGGCCCAGGCGGAGGCGTCCATCTCGCGCTTCCCGTCGGGCTTCACGAGATCGAGGCGCAACACCCCCTCAGAGCAGCCCAGGAGGACCCCTTCCCCATCGATTCGCACCTCAGCGGGCGGCACCGGAGTCCCGTCGGCCAGACCGGCGCCAAGGACGCGCAGGGCTCGATCGAGCACCAGGCAGCGAGCGGGCGCGGCGTCGGAGGAGGCGAGGACGCGCCGGAGATTGACGGCCGTGGGGACATCGGGATCGAGCCTCAACTCGGTTTTGAGGATCTTGGCCGCGTGCGTGACGAGCTCGGGATCCTGCTCGACCCACTCCACGCTCCCATCCGCCAGGGCGGGGAGGACGTCGGCGAGCAGCGAGGCGCCCAGGTCGGCGAGCTCGTCGGTGAGCTCGTCGGCGGTCTTGCCCGAAACGGAGCACGACGCTTGGGCGCAATAGTCCCCGGTGTCGACGCCCTTGCCGATGCGCATGATCGATACGCCCGTCTTGGCATCGCCCTCGAGGATGCAGCGTTGGATGGGGGCCGCCCCGCGCCAACGGGGAAGGAGGGAGGCATGCACGTTCACGCAGCCGAGCGGTGCCATCGTGAGCACCTCGTCGGGAAGGATGCAACCGTATGCGGCGACGCAGAAGACGTCGGCCTGGGCGGCGCGCAGCTCATCCATGACCTCATCGGTCATCCGATTCGCCTCGAGCACGGGGAGCCCGAGCTGGATCGCCGCCTCCTTGACGGGAGAGGGCTCGAGGCGCTTGCCGCGGCTGCGAACCGCGTCGGGGCGCGTGAGCACGAGGCGGATGTCGTGGCTCGCGGCGAGTCGGCGAAGCGATGGCACGGCGAAGCGAGGCGTGCCCATGAATACGATGCGCATGGTCTTCCCTTCGATTCCACTGGTCCTGTCGAGCGGACGCGGGGCGCTACTCGGTGTCGCCCGGCCTGGCCCCGCGCGCCAAAGCGTCCTGATAGGCCCGCATGGCCCTCATGCGCTCGCGCGGCTCCAGACGATCGAACATCGTCTTGCCGTGAAGATGATCGATCTCGTGCTGCAGGCAGACGCAGAACAGGTCGCCCGAGGCCTCGTAGCGGATGAGGTTGGCATCGAGGTCATAGGCCTCGACCACGACGCGATCGGGGCGGAGTATCTCGCAGTTGATGCCCGGGATCGACAGGCACCCCTCGCTGTAGGGCGCGAGCGTCTCGGATTGCTCGACGATGACGGGGTTGATGAGGACATAGGGATCGTAGTCGTCCTCGCCCGTGTACTCGGTGTCCACGATGGCGAGCTGGAGCATCTCGCCGACCTGGGGCGCCGCGAGGCCACAGCCACCGTTCTCGAACATATCGCGCTTCATGCGCTCGACCAGGCCCTCGATCTCGGGCGTGATCTCCTCGATGCGGGCGCACTCCTGGCGCAAACGCGGATCGGGGGACAAGACGATGCCATTCAATTCCATAGATGGACCTCCTACATAAGATCATATGCGTCGATGTCGACGCCGACGTTGATTCCCCTTCTGGTGCCCATGCGGGCCAAACATGCACCGATGAGCTCAGAGATATGGTACCCCACGGGGGACTTCACCATGAAGTGGAAGCGGAAGCGATCCTTGGCCCGCTCGATCACGCATGTGGTTGGACCGAGGACCACGGGTTCGACCGTGGGGTCGGGAAGAAGGGAGCCCTCCTGGTGGATATCCGCCCGATCGAGATCGGCGGCTATGGCACGGCGCACCAAGTCGGCGAACTCCTGCGCGAACCCTTGGACGGCGCGGGCATTAGGACCCCAGATCGTGACGTTGGAGAGCCGGACGAATGGCGGATAGCCCGCCTCGCGGCGCTGGCGCATGTCGTGCTCGGTGAAGATGGAGCGATCGTGCCCCAAAACCGCTCGGATCACCGCATCGTCGGGGAGATACGTCTGGATGATCACCTCTCCGGGACGATCGCCCCTCCCCGCTCGACCCGCGACCTGCTCGAGAAGGTCATACGCGCGCTCCTGGGCGCGGAAATCGGGCATCTTGAGCGCGTAGTCGGCATTGACCACCCCCACGAGCGTGACCTCGGGGAAGTCGAGTCCCTTGGCGACCATCTGGGTCCCGAGCAAGACGGCGCACTCCGCCGCATCGAAGCGCTCGAGCAGGCGCTTGTGGGCGTCCTTGCCCTTGGTCGAGTCCGCATCCATGCGAACGACGTCGACATGGCCGGGCAGGAGTTGGACGAGCGCATCCTCCACCTGCTGGGTCCCAAGCCCCATCTTGGCGAGATAGCGGCTCCCGCACCGAGGGCATGACGAGCCGTGCTCGGGATACGGACGCACGTGATAGGAGGACCCACAGGTATGGCACTCGAGCGTGTGGGTGCGCTCGTGGTAAGTGAGGGCTGTCGAGCAGTGCCGGCAGGTGGGCACGCATCCGCATTCCCGGCACATGAGGAAGGGGGCGAATCCGCGCCTGTTGTGGAGCAGCACGGCCTTCTCGCGGCGCTCCGCGACGCCGAGCAGGGCCTCGCGCATCCGCTCCGAGAAGATGGAGCGGCCGCCGCTTGCGAACTCGCGCTTCAGGTCGACGATGGTGACCTTGGGAAGGCGGGCGGAGCCCGGTCGCTCCCCCATCTGCACGCGAACCCAACGCTGGCCCAGATGGGACCCGGCCCCACAGCGGGCGAGAGCCTCGGCCGAGGGAGTCGCCGATCCCAAGACGAGCGGGATCCCCGCCATACGCGCCATGTGGGCCGCAACCTCGCGGGCATGGTAGCGCGGACTCGATCCCTGCTTATACGACTGCTCATGCTCCTCATCGACGACGATGAGGCCCAAGTCGCGGAATGGGCAGAACAGGGCCGATCGGGCACCCACGACCACACGCGCGATCCCGCTCTTGACGAGGTCCCACTGATCGAGTCGCTCCCCCGCCGAGAGCCTCGAGTGGAACACGGCGACGCCCGATCCAAATCGGGAGCGGAACCGCCCCACGGTCTGGGCGGTCAGCGAGATCTCCGGCACGAGGACGCAGGCCATCTGGCCCCTCTCCAACACCCGCTCGATCGCCTTGAGATAGACCTCGGTCTTGCCCGATCCCGTGACGCCATCCACGAGCACCACGTCCCCGGAACGCGATTCCATGGCGCTGGATATGGCCGAGAGCGCGTCGAGCTGCCCCCTCGTCAGCTCGACGGGGGCCTTCGCCGTCGCCGACGAGAGCGAGGTCCCCCTATCGACCCCACGCCACGCGCGGCGCTCATCGACGCGGACGACGCCCCTGCGCTCGAGGGCGCGGATGGCGGCCGACATGTCGGTGTAGAGCAGGTTGAGCTCGCGCGTCGTCACCGGACCGCACGCGAGGGCGTCGAGCAGCTGGCGCTGACGGGAGGCGTTGGGGGCGGGGGTGAAGCCGGCGCCCTCCGCCGTCAACGACACGACGCGCTCGGTCAGGGCGGGGACGGTGGGCGGCTCCACGCGATAGGCGCCGGACGCGTCGCGGACGAGGCGCGGGGATCCCCCCGGCGGAAGGAAGAGCCTGGCGCATTCGGCGGGAGAGGCGACGTACTCCCGGCTCATCCAGAGCGAGATCTCGGTGAAGAACTCAGAGCAGGAGCTGGGGGCGAGCACGGATCGAATAGGCTTCACCCGCGCGCTGTCGACCCCCCGTGCCAACGTGAGGGCGTCGATGGAGGGGGCGAGCTCGATGACATAGGCGAGCACGTCCCTGCGCCCGAAGGGGACGAGGACCGTGCAGCCCGGCTCCACCTCGTCGGAGAGCTCGAGGGGGACGCCGTAGGTGAAGGGGTCCGACAGCGCCCGCGATGGGATGTCGACGATGACGGAGACCCAGAGCGCGAAGGGGGCGGGGGCATCGGCGGGGGCTGTGGCCCCCAAAGCCTCCCCCGCCTGTTCGAAGAGCCGTTGTTGTCCCTGGGCCGCCATGCGCCGACCTCCCCTCTCCATGGTCCGAGACCATCCCCGGCGCGGAGGATGGGAGGGATGCGCAGGGCATCCCTAGATACCGCAGGCCGCCTTGAGCTCCTCGACGCGGTCGCAGCGCTCCCAGGTGAAATCGGGGTCCTCGCGACCAAAATGGCCGTACGCGGCCGTCTTCTCGAATATGGGGCGCCTGAGATCGAGATCGCGGATGATGGCTCCGGGGCGCAGATCGAAGACGGACTTGATGGCCGACTCGATGGAGGGCTCGGGCACATGGGCGGTCCCGAAGGTGTCGACCATGATCGACAGGGGGTGCGAGACGCCGATGGCGTAGGCCAACTCGACCTCGCAGCGATCGGCGAGACCGGCGGCCACGACGTTCTTGGCGACCCAGCGCGCGGCGTATGCGGCGGAGCGGTCGACCTTGGTGCAATCCTTGCCGGAGAAGGCGCCGCCGCCGTGGCGACCGTATCCGCCATAGGTGTCGACGATGATCTTGCGACCCGTGAGCCCCGTGTCCCCCATGGGGCCCCCGACGACGAATCGCCCGGTGGGGTTCACATAGAGCTCGGCGTCCTCCCAGGAGATCCCAGCCGCCTCCATGACCGGGGCGATCACATGGCGACGCATGTCCTCCTTGATGACATCCATGGACTCGATCTCGGGGGCATGCTGGGTGGAGATGACGATGGTCTCGACCGCCGCCGGGCGTCCGCCCTCGTAGCGGACCGTGACCTGGGTCTTCCCGTCAGGACGGAGATAGCCGAGCGTGCCGTCGTGACGGACCTCGGCGAGGCGCTCGGCGAGACGGCTGGCGAGGTAGTGCGGCATGGGCATGAACGTGGGCGTCTCGTTGCTCGCGTAACCGAACATCATGCCCTGGTCACCGGCACCGATCAGATCGAGCGGGTCGGTCGTGCGGCCCGACTGGACGTCGAAGGACTCGTCGACGCCCTGGGCGATGTCGGGGCTCTGCTCGTGGATCATGTTGATGACACCGCAGGTCTCGCAGTCGAAGCCGAACTTCGCGCGATCGTAGCCGATCCGACGGACCACGCCACGAGCGATCTGCTGGACATCGACATAGGACTGGGTCCTGATCTCGCCGGAGACGATGATCGACCCGGTGGTCACCAAGGTCTCGCAGGCGCAGCGCACGTCTTCGACGTTTGCCGGGACACCGGTCGGTGAGATATATCCCTGGGCCTGGAGGGCCGCCTCCTTGGCCAGGATGGCGTCGAGGATGGCATCCGAGATCTGGTCGGCGATCTTGTCTGGATGCCCCTCGGTCACCGATTCGGAGGTGAAGACGAACGAGGTGGGATCGGTGGTTGGTTCCTCATTGGAACGAAGGGAGTCTGGCATGGAAGCCCCTTTCATGTAAAACGCCCAACGGCCGTTACCATTCCGTCGAGCATGAAGTCAAACAATTGTAGCGCGTCCGGATCGGCGGGGCCGCGCGGGACGCGACGCACCACAAAGCAGCCATGTCGCCCACCCCGGCGCCAGGGCGGGCGACATGGCCTCAGCGAGCCGGGAGAAGCTCGGGCCTGATCCTGCGGTGCGCCGCGGTCAGTCCGACGGCGAGCGCCACGCACAGCGCGGCGATAGCGCAGAGCGTCACCACGGCAGACAGGGCCCCGCCCCCAACGAACAGAGAGCGCAGGCCATCCGCGACGATCGGGACCGGGAGGATCGCGCCGAGCGCGACCAAGGGTGCGGGCAGGAGCGGAGCGGGGAGGAGCGCCCCCGCGCAGAAGAGTTGGAGAGCGAGAACCGACAGTGACACGGGCACGAAGGCGCGCCCGACGGCGAGGGCGAGGGCGAGATTGGCAACGATGAGGCAGGCCTCCCCCACCAACAGGACGGCCCAGTAGCCGCCAGCGACGCCATCGGGGACGCCACCGAAGAGGAGGCCGGCCACACCGATGGGAAGGACCTGCACGAGGCCGAGCAGGAGCAGGGGCGGAAGGGTTCGCGCGACGCTCAGCGCGACCCGGCCCCCGAGCACGAGCCGGGCGTCCGATCGGGGCAGCAACGCCACGGCGAGCATGCCCGCAACCCACAGCGAGAGCGCCAAGAGGGAGGGGGCATAAGGGGAAGCGGCCGAGGCGCGACCCCCGACGCGGGTGGATTCGATCCCGACCGGCGACGCCGCGATCGGCGCGCGATCGCGATAGCCCGCGGAGAGCCCGCCGAGCTCGTCGCCAGCCGCGCGCATGGTGTCGCCCAGACCCTGGGAGGCCTTCGCGATGGAGCGCGCGCCCGCGGATGTCTGCGCGCTGACGTCCGCCATGATGGTGAGGCCCTGGGAGAGGCCCGAGACCCCCTGCCCGATGCCCGAGAGCGCGGAGGTGAGGGCCCCGAGGCCGTCGGCCATGGAGCCCGTGGCGTGGGCCAGGGGCTCGAGGGCGGCATCGAGCGCGACGGCCCCCGAGGCGAGCTGCGCGGCGCCCAACCCCACGGCGCCCTCGTTGGAGAGCTGGATTCCCAGGGCGGAGACTGCGTCGGCCATCGAGGAGACCCCCGAGGCGATGCCGGGGACATGACCCTCCTGCCCCGGTTCGCCGACACCCGCGAGGGCGGCGCGCACCGAGACCACATTGACGACGGCGCGGCCGATGGGCTCGGAGGCGTCGGAGGCGTATCCCATGAGGGCGGTGGCCGATCCCTCGATATCATCCGAGGCCGCGGACAGATCGTCGAGGGCGGCGAGGAGCCCATCGAGGACGGATCCCTGCATGTCGAGGTCGGAGCGCGCCGATCGGACCTCCCCGGCGGCTTGATCGACTCCCCGCGCCGCGGCATCGATCGAGTCGACGACCATGGCCTGGTCCTCCTCGAGCGCGGCCATCCGCGCCTCGAGCAGCGCGATCCGCTCGATGGCGAGCTCAGGCGATCCCCCCGTCTCAAGGAGCGCGAGGATCTCGCCGAGCTCCCGGTGCATCGACGTCAGCTCCGCCGAGGCGCCCTGCGCCCTCTGGAGAGCCCCCGGTGAGGAGGGATCCGTGCTATCGAGGGCAGCCGCGGAGGAGTCGACCGCAGCCGACGCGGCGTCGAGCGAGGTGCGCGAGGAGGCGGAGGCCTCCTCCAGATCCGAAGCGGCCTCACCGGAGCGCGCAGCCGCGTCCGACGAGGACCCGAGCGCATCGAGGAGGACGGCGCCCTCGCTACCCATGCCGGCCGCGATGCGGGCGAGCTCGGCGGCGTCACCATCATCGAGCGAGAGCTTGTCGGCGAGCGCCGAAAGGGACGATCCCATTGAGGAGAGCCCTGAGCCGATCCCCATCGCGGCCCCCGACAGGGAGCCGAGACCCTCGGAGAGCGCCGATGCGCCCTGGGCGAGGGCCGGCGTGCCATCCGACAGCGCCCGAAGCCCGACCGAGACCCCCTCGACACCGGTCGCCGTCGCATCGAGTCCAAGGGAGAGTTGGCCGATTCCCTGGGAGAGGGCGGAGGCGCCGTCCGCGGACCCAAGGAGCCCCTCCGAGAGCCCGGACATGCCCTCCCCCAGGGCGGAGAGGCCGTCCTCCAACGCCACGGAACCATCGGCCGCCATGGAGATCCTCATCGCCTGGCCGTGGACATCTCCAAGGATCGAGAGGAGGTAGTCCTCCCCCAGCTCCGCGCCCAGACGGGACTGGATGCGCTTTATGACCGCAGCCGATTCCCCGTTCGCGAGCGGGTTGCCCGACTCGGTCGATATGACCTCGAGGACGGCTCGCTCCGGATCGTCGGATGACAGGCTCGCCACCGAGGCGGAATAGGACTCGGGTATGACCAGCGCGAGCGAGAAGGCACCGGTCCTCAGCCCCTCCTCCGCCGTCGCGCGATCGACCTCGACCCACGCGAGCTCCCCCGCATCGAGAAGGTCGTCGACCAACTCCGACCCGGCGAAGACGCCTCGGCCGGACGCGTCGGCCGCGCCCTCGTCGAGATTGACGAGGGCCACGGGTATCCGCTCGGGGGCCTCCGCGGCGGACGAGAGCGCGAGGAGGGCCACGAGGACGATCGCGATGGGTGCGAGGAGGGCGAGGGACAGGAGCGCGCGCCCACGCGGACGCCGCATGATCGAGGCGATGGGCTCCCAAACGGCCCTCAGAACCTGTCTAGGCATGGTCGGGGCCCTCCCTTCGCATAGCGGACGGATATCCGAGGCGCTCAAGGGCCTCGGCCTCGGGGATGTCGAGCGGATGCGCACTCGGGGCGAGGACCGCCGCACGGGGCTCGGAGGTGCCGACGACGCAAGGGATGTCGAGCTCCACCGAGAGCGCCACGATATCGCCCATGAGCGCGAGCAGGTCCTCGAAGGGGATGCCCGCGATGAACGGATCGGTGAGGTCAACGGCGGCGATGGAGCGCGCCGAGCGCAGCGCGAGGGCGGCGGAGAACCTGCCGCGCGCGGCCGGGTCGAGATCCCCGATCCGACGGTCGAACTCGGTCGCCAGCGACAGGAGGGCGAGGAACTCGAGGTCGTCGACCTCATCGGAGGAGGCGGGTTCGCGGCGAAGGGCCTCGCCGACCGTCCACGAGGGATCGGGCTCCCAGATCCCGCTCACCACCCCGATCCCGGCGCCCGTTCCATGCAGGAGCCCGCCGCGCGGTATATGAAGAACGCACGACCCGGACGTCGGCTCGACCACCCCGACGAGGGCGAGCAGGAGGTCCCGGACCGGAGCGGGTGAGAACGAGAGCAAGGCGAGGGGGATCCCGCGACGAAGGTCGAGGGAGACATGCGCGAAGGATCGGTAGGCGCCACGTCGATACGTGGCGTCGCGAACGGAGACGACGATTTGGTCGGGAGCCTGCACCGGAGCCTCCAAAAACTCGATGGGCGGGGGACGGGAGCCGTATTCATGTATTCATACCCCAAAGGGCCTCCATAAGCCAAACCTCTTTTCGCGTGCCGTATAATGCACGAAGGCAATCACATCCAAGATTCGAGGAGCACCCCATGACCTCAAACGTCCGCGTCCGGTTCGCACCCTCGCCGACCGGCAAACTCCATATCGGTGGTGCCAGGACCGCCATCTACAACTGGGCCTTCGCCCGTGCCAATGGCGGCACCTTCATCCTGCGCATCGACGACACCGACCCCACCAGGTCCACCGAGCAGAACACCCAGATCATCCTGCGCGCGATGCGCTGGCTCGGGCTCGACTGGGACGAGGGGCCCGAGGTGGGCGGTGAGTTCGGCCCCTACTCCCAGACCGAGCGCCTCGATCTGTACCGCGAGGCGGCCGAGCGCCTGCTCGCCGAGGGGCGCGCCTACCCCTGCTTCTGCACCGCCGAGCAGCTCAGCCAGGACCGCGAGGCGGCCCAGGCCCGCAAGGACCCCTTCCAGGGCTATCAGCGCCGCTGTCGTGACATCGACCCCGACGAGGCGAGGCGCCGCATGGACTCTGGGGAGCCCTACACCCTGCGCATAAAGGTCCCTGCCGATCGCGGGGACGTCGTGATCCGCGACGCCGTGCACGGCGAGGTCGTGTTCGATGCGAAGGAGCTCGACGATTTCGTGATCTTCAGGTCGGATGGGACCCCCACCTATAATTTTGCGACGGTCGTCGACGACGCGCTCATGGGCATCACCCATGTCATCCGCGGCGACGACCATCTCTCCAACACCCCCCGCCAAGTCATGGTCTACGAGGCCCTTGGCGCACCGGTGCCGGTCTTCGCCCACATCTCCATGATCCTCGGCGCCGACGGCAAGAAGCTCTCCAAGCGCCACGGGGCCACGAGCGTAGAGGAGTACCGCGACGCCGGGTATCTCTCCGACGCCTTCGTCAACTACCTCTCGCTCCTGGGGTGGTCACTCGACGGCGAGACCACCGTCATCCCCCGCGAGGTGCTCGCGCGCGAGTTCTCGCTCGACCGCATCTCCAAGAACCCGGCGACCTTCGATCCCAAGAAGCTCGATTGGATGAACGCGGAGTACATCAACCGCATGGATGACGAGACCTTCGTCGAGTGCATCCTCCTCCCCTCGCTGCGCGATGCGGGCCTGATCGACGAGGGCTTCGACGCGGACCCCTCGTGGCTGACCGCTCTGGCCGCCATCGTCCGCCCGCGCACCAAGATGCCCGCCGACGCCGCCGTGGTGGCCGCACCCGTCTTCGCCACCGCCAACACCCTCGTCTACGACGAGAAGTCCGTCGCGAAGGGGCTCGCCAAGGAGGGCATGGGCGACATCCTCAATGCGGCGCGTGCCGCCCTTGAGGCCATCTCCCCTAAATCCTGGTCGGCCCCCGCGATCGACGCCGCCCTCGAACCGCTTCCCGACGAGCTCGACGCCAAGAAGCGCATCGTGTTCCAAGCCGTCCGCGTCGCGGAATGCGGCAACATGGTGTCGCCCCCTCTCGGGGAGACCATGGCCCTCATCGGGCGGGACGACTGCCTCGCCCGCATCGACCGCGCCAGGTCGATGGCGCTCTAGCGACCCCTCCCCAAGGAGCATGAACATGGCAGGAACGCCGCAAACCCTGGCCACGACCTCGGCCTTCGAGATCCTGGGACCCGTCATGGTCGGTCCTTCCTCATCCCATACCGCCGGCGCCCTTCGCTGCGCACGGGTGGCGGCCTCCCTGCTTGAGGGCGATGTGAGTCGCGTCCGCTTCACCCTGTGGAACAGCTTCGCCCACACCTTTCGCGGGCACGGGACCGATCGCGCCCTCATCGCGGGCATCCTGGGGCTCGACACCGACGACGACCGGATCCGCGACGCCTTCTCCCTCGCGCAGGAGCGCGGGCTCGCCTTCGAGTTCGTCATAGGGGGAGACGACGACTCGATCCATCCCAACACCGTCGACATCCAGATGGTCGCCGACGATGGCTCCAAGGTCACCGTCCGCGGCGAGAGCCTCGGCGGCGGCAAGATGCGCATCAGCCGCATCAACGGGGTCGGCGTCGAGATCTCGGGCATGTATTCCACGCTCTACGTCGCACATCGCGACGTCCCCGGCGCCCTCGCGGCCCTCGCGGAGCTCCTCGCCCGCGAGAACGTCAACATCGCCTTCTGCCGCACGTATCGAACCGAGCTCGGAGGCCAGGCCTATTCGGTCTTCGAGACCGATGGGGCGCCCGACCCCTCCGTCATCCCGCATGTCCGGGAGCTTCCCGTCGTGGACCACGCGACGCTCATCCAGCTGCCCGGATCCGCCTCCGCGCTCTCCCCCGGCGTCTCCGTGCGCGAACTCTTCGACGACGCATCCCAACTCCTCGACGCCTGCGATGAGCGCGGGCTCTCCATCGGCGGCGTCATGCGCCTGCGCGAGGAGCAGATCATGGGGTCCGAGATCACCGCGGCGTCCATGGCCCGCGTGATCGAGGTCATGCGCGACGAGACCACCGCCCCCATCGAGAGCCCCCAGCGCTCCCTCGGCGGGTTCATCGGGGGCGAGGCGCGCGCCGTCTCGCTCGCAAGCGGTGCGGGCCTCGCCGATGCGCTGATGGGCGCCGTCCAAACCGACGCAGTCGCCCGCGCGATGGCGGTCCTCGAGCGGAGCGCGTCGATGGGCGTCATCGTCGCCGCCCCCACCGCCGGGTCGGCGGGCGTCGTCCCCGGATGCGTCCTCGCGCTTGCAAGCCATCTCGGCCTCGACGACGAGGGCGTTGCCGAGGCCCTGTTCTGCGCCGCGGCCATCGGCCTCAATCTCTCCACCTCGGCCTGCGTCGCCGGCGCCGAGGGTGGATGCCAAGCCGAGGTGGGCAGCGCCGCCGCCATGGCGTCGGCCGCGCTCGTGCAGATGCTCGGGGGCAGCCCCCGCCAAGCCCTGGACGCGGCCTCGATCACCCTGTCCAACCTCCTTGGCCTCGTCTGCGATCCCGTCGGCGGGCTCGTCGAGGTACCCTGCCAGAACAGGAACGCCATCGGTGTCGCAGCCGCCTTCTCGTCCGCCCAGCTCGCGCTCTCGGGCATTCAGAGCCGCGTCCCCTGCGACGAGATGGCGAAGGTCATGCTCGAGGGGGGGCATGCCCTCCCCTCGAGCCTCAGGGAGACGGCGCGCGGGGGCATCGCGACGTCGCCGAGCGCTCGCGCCGCCTGCGCACGATGCGGGGCCTGCGCCTAGCCCCATCCGCTCCGGGGCACCCCGGCCCGGCTGCGGTGCCTCGGAGCCCAAATACCCCCAAATAGCTGCAAAGAGTCTGTGAATATGTGATGTCGGGCGTTATAATATGCCCTCATACGCCCCTATGGGGCAAAATCCAACGACGACACCGAAAAAGGGACCATCCATGAATGACCCTCTGAATACCCAGCGATTCGAACGCATCAGCGCGCCCGCACCCGGCACGCCCCAACATCGCGCTCCCAAAGAGCCGGATGAGGGGAAGGGCGGGGCCGGAAAGCGCGCCCTCATCGCAGGCGGCATCCTCGCGGCCCTCGTCGTCGCGGCCTGGGGCGTGGGGGCCTTCGCGTTCTCGCGCATCTACTATCCTGGCACGCACATAGCGGGCGTCGACATCTCGCTGATGAACGAGGAGACTGCCGTGGGCAGGGTCGAGGCCGCGGCGCAAAACTACAAGCTCACCATCACCGGCACGGACTTCTCCTTCACCTATTCCCCCGACTCCGACGCGCTCCCCGTCGACGTGGCGGAACGCGCCCACCAAGTCATCGCCTCCAACGATCCCCTGGCCTGGCCCCTGCATCTCATCGAGGCGCTCACGGGAAAGGGCGGAACCGCACGGGCAAGCGAGGGAACGACCCAGACCGAGCTCGCCGACGAGTTCGACCTCGACGGATTCACCGCCGAGCTCTCCCAGGCGATCGACGAGTACAATGCGGGGCGCACCGGCGTCTTCGATGCCGTGAGCGCCTATGACGAGGAGGCCGGCGCCTTCACGGTCGAGCACGCCTTGGCGAACGTCAAAGTCAACAAGGACCGCGTGCTCGAGGATGCCAAGACCGCTCTCGCCGATCTCGTGTCGACCGTCGAGCTTGACGACTCGGACTTCGAGAAGCTCGCCGGAGACAAGGGCGAGGACGACCTCAAGCGCGCCTGTGACGCGGCTAACGAACTGATCGGGACCGACGTCGAGCTCAAGATGGGCGGCCAGACGGTCGCCAACCTGGATGGGGGGCAGCTCGCCACCTGGATCTCGTTCGACGAGAACCTGACCCCCTCCCTCGACATCGCCGCCGTGACGGGCTGGGCCCAAGAGCTCGATGACGGACTCGACACCGTGGGCACCGAGCGCACCTACACACGACCCGACGGGAAGGTCGTCACCGTGAGCGGTGGGAACTACGGCTGGATCGTGGACTCCGCCGCGCTCGCCGACGCCATAGGCCAGGCGGTGGCCAACAAGCAGACCGGGGACCTCGAGATCCCCCTCAAGAGCTCTGGCGCCACCTTCACCAAGCTCGGGGAGAAGGATTGGGCCGAGTACGTGGATGTGGACCTCGCGGAGCAACATGCCCGCTACTACGACGCGAACGGCACGCTTCTCTGGGAATCGGGCTGCATCACCGGCAACCCCAACCTGGGCAACGAGACGCCCCCGGGCGTCTACCGCATGAACACGTGCAGCAGGAACGTGACGCTGGTGGGCAAGAAGGATCCCGAGACCGGTGAGCCGGAGTACAAGACCCCCGTCGCGTATTGGATGCCCTTCGTGGGCGGAGCGATCGGTCTGCATGACGCGAGCTGGCAGGCGAGCTCGAGCTTCTCCAACCCCAACGCATACAAGAGCGTTGGAAGCCACGGCTGCGTCAACCTCCCCCCCTCCAAGGCGGCGGAGCTCTATGACATCGTCAAGCCCGGGATCTGTGTGATCGTGCACTGGTAGGGCCGTGGAAGCGACATAATCGCCATGACGGGGCGGCGGGGATGAAGCGATCGGCCATCCCCGCCGTCCCTCGCTTCATCCCTGCCCTCCGTGCCGCACGCAAAGGGTGTGCCCGGGTGGGCACGGCATCCGTTCGGCTATCGACCTCGGCGCCCCCTCCCTTCATGTGGCAGGCCCCTTCCTTTTGGTCTAGACTGTCCATGGAATGACCCGGCGCCCCCCGCGCCCCCCAGAGCCCCCCGCGCCCCCCACCCCCCCCCCCCCCACATGACCGC
>JAXDWR010000013.1:0-10235 GCA_034088265.1 Collinsella sp.
GTCGATATAGGCGCATCTGGTGGGCCTGAGATCGACGGGCGAGGCGCCCCTGAGGCGCTCGAGCGCCTCGTCGGGCTTGACGAGCTCGGTGAGATGGAGATCGAACCACTCGCTCCTCGAAGAGGTCCCGACGGGAAGGGCCGAGCTGAAGGCGACGCGCATATGGGGGGAGAACCCCTGCGTCACGGCATAGGGCATGCGGGCACGACGGACGATGCGTTCGATGGTGTGGAGGACCTCGAGGTGACCGAGGTATGCCAGTCGGCCCTGCTTTACATATTCGACCCGGAGTCGGAACAAGGGCTGGATGCTCTGATCGCTCATGCGCGCTCCCCTATCAAGACGTTCTCGGCGTGCAGCGTGGGGCAGATCCCGCATCCGGTGCAGGAGGTCCGAGTGCAGTCGGGCGTGGTCTTCGCCTCAAGGGACCGGCGGTACTCGCGTTCCAGGAAGCCGCGGGAGACGCCGGGGCTGACGTGCTCCCAGGGGAGGCGGACATCGAGGCCGTAAGGGGTCTGCGCGACGGATCTCAGGTCGATCCCGCAGGCGTCGGCGGCCTCCTCCCATCGAAGCAGGGAGAACTGTTCGGTCCAGGCGTCGAAACGGGCGCCGCGACGCCATGCCTCCACGATGACGGGGGCGAGATCGCGGCCGCCGCGCGAGAGGACGGCCTCGAGCAGGGAGGTGTCGGCGTCATGGTAGTGGACGCGCACCGCGCGGTTCTTGACGCTGGCGA
The DNA here is from genome assembly GCA_034088265.1 of Collinsella sp. Taxonomy (GTDB): domain Bacteria; phylum Actinomycetota; class Coriobacteriia; order Coriobacteriales; family Coriobacteriaceae; genus Collinsella. The sequence goes on from JAXDWR010000013.1 coordinate 737, forward strand.
GCAGCAGGCGCTGGCGACGCTTGACCTCCTCGTCGGGAGTCTGGCCGCACCACTGGAAGGGCGTCGAGGCCTTGGGGATGAACACAGAGACCGAGATGGAGACCGAGATCCCGCCACGCTGCCCCTTGGGGACGACCTCGCGGGCGATCTCGAGGACATGGTCGGCGAGCTCGGCGATCGCGACGATGTCCTCATCGCGCTCCCCCGGGAGCCCCATCATGAAATACAGCTTGCAGCGTCGCCATCCGGCCTCGAACGCGGCGCGCGTGGCGCGCTCGAGATCCTCCTCGGTGACGCCCTTGTTGATGACGTCGCGCATCCTCTGGCTTCCCGCTTCGGGCGCGAAGGTGAGGCCGCCCTTCTTCTCCCCCGCCACCTGGAGGGCCATGTCGACACCGAAGGAGTCGAGGCGCTGGGAGGGTATGGATACCGAGATGCCGGTGTCCTCCAGCCTGCGGTTGAGACGCGAGAGAATCTGCTCGCAGCAGGAATGATCGGTGGTGGAGAGCGAGGTCAGCGAGACCTCGTCATAGCCGGTCTGCGAAAGACCGCGCGTGACCGCCGAGACGATCTGGTCGGGCGTGCGCTCGCGCACGGGGCGATATGTGATGCCGGCCTGGCAGAACCGGCACCCGCGCGCGCATCCGCGCAGGATCTCGACGGAGAGGCGGTCGTGGACGAGCTCGGTGTAGGGGATGACGGATTGGGTGAGGGCCTCGGTCGCGCCGAAATCCCTCACGACGCGCTTGTAGACGACTTCAGGGGCACCCGAGCCAGCCTGGGGGACGGCGTAGCCGTGAGGGGTGCAGGGGCCATCGTGCGAGATGTCGTAAAGCGAGGGCACATAGGTCCCCGGGATCTGCGCGAGCTCGCGCAGGATCTCGTGACGGGGCGCCCCGGCGTCGCGCAGGCGCCTGTGCAGACGGCACACCTCGACAATGTGCTCCTCCCCCTCACCGATCAGGATGGCGTCGAAGAAGGGTGCGAGGGGCTCCGGGTTGTAGACCGAGGGGCCGCCGGCGATGATGAGGGGGTCGTCCTCCCCGCGCTCGCTCGAGAGGAAGGGGATCCCCGCGAGGTCCATGGCCTCGAGATGGTTCGTGCAGGCCATCTCGTGCGGGACATGGAAGCCGACGACATCGAAAGAGGAGACGGGTGCGGCGCCCTCGAGGGAGAGCAAAGGTACGCTGGCTCGGCGCATCTCGTCGGCCATGTCGATCCATGGCACATAGCCGCGCTCGCAGCTGATGCCCTCCTGCGCGTTCAGGATCGAGTACAGGATCGCGATGCCCTGGTTGGGAAGACCGACCTCGTAGGTGTCCGGATAGATCAGGCAGACCCGGTAGTCGGCGTCGGTCTTGGAGAGCGCGCCCCATTCATGGTCGATGTAGCGGCTCGGTTTCTCGACACGGGCGAGAAGCGGCTCGAGGTCGTGGAAACGGTCTTGGTACGGGGTGCGCAAGGCTCCTCCTTAGCAAATGGTGGCTTCGGGTGCCGAGGCGCCCTGTTCGGTCCCGTGCGCGCGATGCGCGCTGAAGGTGCCGCGAAGGGCGTCGGTCACGGGGGCGTAGTCGATGTCGCGCGCATAGAGGGCGGTGAGCGCTCGTCCCATGGCGAAGGTCCCTCCCGCCGCGATGAGCACCTTGGGCACGATCGCGGCCCGCCCGAAGCGCGGAGAGATCGTACGGGACGCCTGGCGCAGGGCCGCCGCTACGAGCACGATGGCCATGGCCTCGTAGGCGCGCCCCAGATCCAGGCCCTTCCCATAGATGCTCGAGAGCTTGAGCATCATCCCGACCTGCGCGAGCGTCATGGTGGGGAAATCGGCGCCAGGTATGAAGAAGAGCGCCCCCGTCACGGCGTTGGCCACGACGGCTTGGGAGATCGCATCCTGGGCCGCGGCGTCTCGCAGGAATGCGAAGTTGGCCGCGAGGGGCGTCCCCTTCGAGGTGCGGTTCAGGATCCAGGCGGCGAGCGATGAGAGGAGGTGCTCCCGATCGGTCGCGCAGACCAAACCGAGCATGGGGCTGTCGCCGCGCACGAACGGAACCTCGACGCTCGATTCCGAGACGATGACGACCGGGGTGCCGGATATGACGATCTCGTGGGCAGCGCGCTCGAGCCAAGGGGATCCGCAGCTGACCACCACGGCGATGTCCACATCGGGTTTGATGGAGACCGGATCGCCCGTGAGGCGATGCACGCGCACGACCCCCGTCGTCCGCAAGGGGACGAAGGCCTCGCGTATGGTGGAGACGAGGAACGGCGTGGCGCTCTGATCGACATGGATCGAGACCCTCACCGGCTCATGGGATTCGTGCGTGGAGGCCAGGCCCAGCTTGAGGGCATCGGCCACCTTGTCAAAGGGGATGCGCATAGAGCCTCCCATCTCGAGGGACGGTCGTTAGGAAACCTTGGATCGATGGCGCCACACCGACAACACGATGCCGACCATCGTGCACTGCATGAGCATGGAGCTCGATCCGAAGCTGATGAACGGCAAGGGGATGCCGGTGATGGGCATGAGACCGATGCACATGCCGATGTTCTCATAGATCTGGAAGGTCCACATGCCGACGATGCCTATGATCGCGAGCTTGAGGAACAGCGAGTCGCTCTTATATGCCACGCGAATGGACGAGAAGAGCAGGAAGCAGTATAAGGAGAGCAGGATGATGGCGCCCACGAAACCGAACTCCTCGCTCAGCAAGGCGAAGACGAAGTCGGTGTGGGCCTCGGGCAGGAAGCCATCGAGGGCCTGGGTGGCCCCGCCGATCCCCTTGCCGAAGAAGCCGCCGGACCCGACCGCGATGAGGGATTGCATGAGGTTGTAGCCGGCGCCCGAGGTGTCGGCCGTGGGATCGATGAAGACAAGGAGACGATTCATCTGGTATTGCTTGAGCAGCACGTCGCGCCCTGCTAGGGAGTCGAAGAGCGAATCGGTGGCGAGGAGCAGCGAGACGAGTCCGATGATGATGAGGATGGTTGAGAGGACCCATTCGCGCCGCGCTCCGCTCATGCAGATCACGACGGCGCCGCCGAAGAAGATGACCAATCCGCTTCCAAGATCGCCCGCGGCGAGGACGGCGCCGAAGGGGATCGCGAGCATGGCGCAGAGCTTCGCGTAGTCACGCACGGTGTCGATCCTGCCGTTGTACTGGGCCCCCAGGGAGGCGATGAAGAAGGAGGTGATGATCTTGGCGAGCTCGACGGGCTGGAAGGTGAGGCCGATGAGGGGGATCTCGATCCATCCCGTCAGGCCCTTCGCACTATAGGAGAGGCCGGGGATATAGGGTGAGAAGATGACGGCGATATCGAGGACGAGCAGGACCGTGGACATGTTGGCGAGCCCGCGGAAATCGGTTCGCCAAGCCAGGACGCCGAGGAAGGCGCCGAGTCCGACACCGAGCAGGTGACGGGGGAAGGAGGCGTCGGGGATCGAGAGGGACGCCGTCCACATCACCAGGGTGCCATACGCGATGAGCGCCAAAGCGGCGATGAGGACGGGGATGTTCACCTGTTGGGAGAACGTGTTGCGAGACGCACCCATCTTCTTGTTGAGACGTTTGAGCGAGCTCTGGGCATCAGAGCGCTCCTGTGCCATCGACGTCATGGCGACCTCCCTTCTAGCGTGACATGTCCCCACCGACCGCGGTGACCGAATCCTCCACGCCATAGATCTGACCGAGCACGTAGCGCGTCGCGACGAGCGCGGTGCTCGATCCGAATCCGCCGCGTTCCACAAGGGTCACGACGACGTATTTGGGATCGTCGGCGGGGGCGTAGGTGATGAACCAGGCATATAGGTCCTCATCGGAGCGCTCGCCGGTACCGGATTTGCCGGCGACCTGGACACCGAGTCCGTTGAAGTGGCTCGCCGTGGACGCGCTCGCCTCGTAGATGACGCCATGGAGCCCCGCCTTGACGAGCTCCATGTCGGACTTATCGTGGACCTTCACGTCGCGGAGCACCTCGGGTTCGTGGAGGACCGCATCGCCCTCACCATCGCGCGACACCGCCGAATGGAACACATGCGGTTTGAACTCCTTGCCGCCGTTGGCGATGCCGCAGTAGACCGTGGCCATCTGCAAGGGGGTGACGAGGATGTCTCCTTGTCCGATGACGATGTTGAGCATGTCGCCGGGATTCCAGGCGCGCTCCTCGTCGGTCCACTCGGAGAAGAACTCCTTCTTCCACTCCGAGGTGGGGACGCGTCCCGAGGCCTCGCTCGGCAAGTCGACGTCGGTGGCCGAGCCGAGGCCCCAGCGCTTGAAGACCTCCTGGAGGCCCTCCGGGTTCTTCTCGTCGTAGAAGAACCCCTTGCCGATGTCATAGAAGACCGGGTCGCACGAGTGGGCGATCCCCTGCTGGAGCGTGAGGGTCCCGTGTCCGGCATGGTCCCAGCACCAACGGCCCGCCGACTCGCCGAGGCCCGTCCACCATCCATTGCAGGTGGTGGTCTGCGTCGGGGAGTATATGCCGTATTCCAGGGCCGCGAGCGAGGAGAGGGGCTTGACGGTCGAAGCGGACATGTACTGGCCGCTGATGCAACGGTTGAGCAGGGGGTTGCCACTGTCCTCGCCGTTGAGCTTGGACCAGTCGTCGTTTGAGACGCCGCCGATGAAGACCGAGGGGTCGAAGGACGGGGCGCTCGCCATGCCGAGGATGTCGCCGTTGGTGCAGTCGATGCAGATGCATGCGCCGGCGTCGGAGGTGTAACCCGTCTGCTTGCCGACCTCCATGGCGCGCTTGAGTCCCTCCTCGCACGCCTGCTGGATCTTGAGATCGAGGGTCAGCTTGATATCGCTGCCGGCGCGCGGGGGGACGGCAGCGGTCTGGTCGACGACGTTGCCGCTTGCGTCGACCTGTACGACCTGCTCGCCGCGGATGCCCTGCAAAAGGCTCTCGTAGCGGATCTCGACACCGGCCTGGCCGACGATGTCGCCGGACTGATAGCGCACGGACCCCGCTTGGCGCTCGTCGCCGCCCTGTGCCTCCTCCTGCTTCTTGAGCTGCTCGCTCGTGATGGTGCCCGTGTAGCCGAGGACGTGGCACGCGAGGGTTCCATAGGGATAGACGCGCTGGGTCCGCTCCTCGACATGGACGTCCTTGAACTCCGCCGCATGCTCCCTGATATGGGCTACGGTGGAGAGCCTCACATCCGAGGCGACCGTGTGTATGCTCTGGGCGCTCTGGTTGTAGTCGAGGATGTTGCGACGGACGGCGGTGTAGGGCATGCCGAGCACGTTGGCGAGATGGCGCACGGCTATCGAGTCGCTGGCGAGATCGCGGTAGGCCCCGACGATCAGCGAGGGGCGATTGGTGACGAGCTCGATGCCGTTCCTGTCCAAGATCCTGCCCCTCGGCGCGGGCGTCGAGACGGTGCGGGTCTGGTTGCGCCGCGAGAGCGCCTCGTAATAGTCGGAGGAGACCATCTGCATGCTCCACAGCTTCGCCACGAGGGCGGCGAACACGGCGCCCACGCCGATCGTGAGGATCTGGAAGCGCCCCTTCATGGTGACGCCCGGCGTGTTCCCCTCCCCTTCCGAGGCCCGGGGACGCGTTCCGTTCTTGGTGTCGAAGGTGAATCTGCCGGAGTATCCACGGAGGAGGAACAGCGACCCCACGATCGCGACCATGAGGATGATGCCGGCGATTATCACGACGTACTTGGCATCCATCGTGCGATCACCACCCTACTTGAGGCTCTTATAGCTCTTGAATCGCGATCCCTTGGAGCGGGCGCTGAATCCGCGGGACTGCTCGCCGCCGCCACCGAACATAAGGAGCGGCACCGCGGCGAGTGCGTCGAGGATCGATGAGGCGAGGCCGTGGACGAGCACGGCGCGCAAGAGGTCGCCCTCGATGCCGATGAAGACGAGCGCGAGCGCGTAGGCGACGTTGACGAGTATGATGCCGATCGCGACCATGCGAAGCGTCTCGGGCGTCAACCCGCCGCCCATGCCGTGCGAGATCGTGGAGAGGGCGAAGCAGGCGACCGTCAACAGCAAGGAGAGCAGGCCGACGGGGACCGGCGACGAGGTGAGATCGAAGAAGAGGCCCGAGAAGAAGCCAACGAGCACCGCCGTCCTGATGTCGGAGGACGGTGCGATGACGAGGGCGAGGACGAGCATGAAGTTGAAGCGCCCGCCAAGGATCGAGACCTGCGGGGCGAGCGCGAGCTGGAGCACAGCCGCGATGGCGCAGACGATGGCGAGGGCGCGGCGCGCGTGCCCGGGTTCACGTACATCCATCATCCCTCCTGGTCCCCTTTCTGGTCATCGGTCTTGTCGGAATCGGTGTTCCCCGCATCGTTGGAGCCGCTCGCCGCCGCTGTGCCGGAATTCGCAGCGGCGACCTCCTCGGCCGTGGGCATCTGCTCCTGGCTAACCGAGGTGATGACGAGCACCTCCTCATTGTTCTCAGCAAGGGACTGGGCGCGCACCACGATGGTGTAGTAGGTCGCGTTGCCCGCCCTGTTGACGGACGAGACCGTTCCCAGGGGCAGGCCCTTGGGGTAGGTGCCACCGAGACCCGAGGTGATGATGATGTCCCCGACCGACACGTCGGCGTCGGAGGAGACGTAGCTCAAAAGCAGGGTACCGTCGGGCTGGCCCTGGAGGACGCCTTGCGCGCGCGAGGATTGAACCATCGCGGCGATCCCGGAGTTCTCGTCGGTGAGGAGCCGAACCGTCGAGGTGTTCGCAGCGACCTCGATGATCTGGCCGATGACGCCGCCGGAGTTGCACACCGGCATGCCCACGGCGAAACCATCGGCGCTGCCCTTGTCGAGCGTCACGGTCCGGGACCACGCGTCACTCGAACCGCCGATGATGCGGGCGGCGGAGGAGTTGAGGTTGTACGTCGACTTGAGATCGAGCAGGTCCTCGAGGCGCGTCGCCGTCTTCTGGGACTCGGTGAGCCGGGCGACCTCGGAGGTGAGCCTCTCGTTCTCCTCACGGAGCTCCGAGAGGGTCTCCTGCGGGGCGGTGAGGTTGGAGAAGGCGTTGCCGATCGCATGGAACGGGGATGCGACGATCGAGCCGGCCATGCGAACCGGGGAGGTGATGGTGGTCACGGCACCGCGCACCGCGTGGATCGGACCCATCTCCCCCTCCCTGAGATAGAACGTCAGGAGGAGCAGCGAGACGACCAGGCACACGATGAATGGCCGCATGCCGCTCGACCGCCGCTTGGGTCGAAGCGCCGAGGTGTATCGATTCTTGTTGGAGCGTTGCAAGACGAACGATCCCCTTTATGCGTTGCTCTGGACGAAGCCGCCATCGAACGCGTTGGCCTCGAGCACGCGCGCGCAGCCGTTGACGACGTTGTCGAGGGCGGTGGGGCTGACGTTGACGGCGACGCCCGTCTCGTCGCGCAGGCGGATGTCGAGACCGCGGAGCAGGGCTCCGCCACCGGTGAGCAGGATACCGTAGTACATGAGGTCGCTCGCTAGGTCGGGCGGCGTGGCGTCGAGGGCGTCCTTGACGGCCTTGGACATCTCGTCGAGCGGCTTGTTGAGGGCGCGGCGAATCTCCTCGCTCTCGATGCGGACGGTCTTGGGGAGGCCGCTGATGACATCGCGACCGTTCACCTCGACATCGAGCTCGTCCTTAAGGGGGACGGCCGAGCCGACCTTGATCTTGATGTCCTCGGCGGTGCGCTCACCGATCGCGAGGTTGTAGGCATCGCGCACATGGGTGAGGATGGCCTGGTCGAACTCATCGCCCGCGACGCGGATGGATTGAGAGACGACGATGCCACCCATGGCGATGACAGCGACCTCGGTGGTACCGCCGCCGATGTCGATGACCATGGACCCGGTGGGCTCCTCGACGGGGAGGTCGGCGCCGATGGCGGCGGCCATGGGCTCCTCGATGAGGTAGGCCTGGCGTGCACCCGCCTGGATGGTGGCCTCGAAGACGGCGCGCTTCTCGACGCTCGTGACACCCGAGGGGACGCAGACCACGACACGGGGCCGCGGGGTCCAGGGATAGCGCTTGTCGCTCGCCTTGTCGATGAAGTAGCGAAGCATCGCCTCGGTCACATCGAAATCGGCGATCACGCCGTCCTTGAGCGGACGGACGGCGACGATGTTGCCGGGGGTGCGGCCGAGCATGCGCTTGGCCTCGATGCCGACGGCCAAGATGCGCTCGTCGTTCTTGTCGATCGCGACGACGGAGGGCTCGCGGATGACGATGCCCTTGCCCCGGACCGAGACGAGGGTGTTGGCGGTTCCCAGGTCGATGGCGAGGTCGCCATCATATTGACCGAAGAACATATCCATCAAAGAAAACAAATCGACTCCAATGACTTGGGAGGGTTCCTCAGCAGTTTAGTATCCCGACATGCCATCGGCACGTCGGAAGCGCGCTCGATGCGAAAAGACTACATCTCGGAGCTGCCGGAGCCGGCTCCAGCATCGGTGGAGGAGCCGGCGTCCTTCGCGTCGGTCGAGGTCTTCGCGTCGTCGTCTGCGTTGCCGAAATCGAGCTCGACGCGGGAGACGGCCCAACCGATCCCCTCGCGGACGAACTCGACCTCATAGGTCGCGGTGCCGCCCTTGGAGAGCTGGACCTTGACGGTTGCGGTCGACTCGGTCATGGACTGGTCGAGACCCTCGATGGTGGGGATCGCTCCCGTGGGGATGGAGGCGACGATGATCGACTTGGAGTCGTCGCTCAAGCCGGATGCGAGGAACGGACTCGCATCGGTCCCCTCGTCGACGGCCTTGAAGAGCCCTGTGATCGCATCCTGCTGCGAGGGGTAGCCAAGACCGCGAGTGTAGGCGAAGCCCAGTCCGCCGGCGACGGCGACGAGGAGGAAGAGGATGACGAGGAAGACCTTGAGGCCGGTATGGCGATGCTTGCGCCTCACCTTCATCTCCTTGCGGTCCTGCTGGATCATCTCGGACTCGGAGAGGGTGAAGAAGCCGGTGTCGGAGGGATCGGGGATGATGGCACCGGACTGGCCGAGCGGGTCGAGCGGGTCGACACCGACCGGGTAGGCCCCGGTGTTCGTGACGGGGGCCATGGAGCGCTGCGCCGAGAGGGTGTCCTCGGCCAGGGATAGGGCCTGCTGCTGCTCGGGGGTGAGCTGGTAGACGCCGGCGGCCGTCGCGCGAGAGAAGGCCTCGATGGCCTCGGAGTGACGCTGCGCCGCGACGAGGGCCGCACCAAGGCCCGCGTTGATGGCGTTGGGGTCGTCATGGGCGGCGACGAAGTCGAGCGCGGTGCGATAGGACTCGACGGCGTCATCCGGGCGGCCGATCTTAAGGAAGCACTCCCCCAGGCTCGCCAAGGCGAGTGCGGGGGCGGGGTTGGCGCCATCGATGGCGGCGGCACGGAAGGCCACACCGGCATCGGTGGGATTGCCGCTCTTGAGGAGCGCGTTGCCGAGACCCAGATACGCCTTGTAAGGGGTTGCGTAGGAGCTATCGTTGACGGCCTCGCGGAAGCTCGCGGCGGCGGCGGCGAGGTCGCCGGCGGCGGCGAGCGCC
>JAXDWR010000014.1:0-14995 GCA_034088265.1 Collinsella sp.
GGGGTCCGCCGCGCTCTGGGGGCTCGACGGAGGGACATCACACGCCAGTTCCTCATGGAATCGATCGCCATCTGCCTCGTGGGCGGAATCATCGGAGCCATCATGGGCTACCTCATCGCATGGGGCATCGCCATCGCGGCGGCGAGCTCGGGCATGCTCCAATCGGTCTCGATCGTCGGGGAGGGGTTGACGATAGCGCCCGCCTTCTCGGCCACCACGGTCGCCATTGCCGTAGGGATATCGTTCGCCATCGGCGTGATCTTCGGGTTCTATCCCGCTCGTCGGGCGGCCCGGCTCGATCCCGTCGAATGTCTGCGATACCAGTGACGTATGCCTCTGGCGCTCTGAGACCGAACCCTGAGAAGCGCGCCGGCCAGTGGAGCCGATGGATTCGCTGGGGGCGCTGGTCCCTCTAACCGCGCCTACGCATCTTGCTCGGTGTCACCGTGATGCCCTCGGAGGTCTTGCGCACATAGGTGGTCTTGCGACGCTTGGCCCTCGCAGGCGCCCGTCCAGTGGCCTCCTCGATGGAGTCGGACGGAGCCGGGGCCTTGGAATCGGCGACGGGCGCTGGGGCTGCGATCGAGCGTCCCTCGAGCTCACGCGGGTGATGGGCGCCGGGAGCATGGGCGCGGGAGCCCTTCCCTTTCCCCGATCCCCCACCAAAGCGGGCGACCAGTCGATTCCAACGAGCATGGATGCTCTCGTTGCGAGCGCTCCTCAGGCCGAGCAGCGGGGCCGCGAGGATGGTGGGGGCGATGAAGGAGATGAGCCTCCACAGGAGATAGCCCGCCGTGGCCGCCTCGCCGTAGAAATGCCCGAGGAACAGCGCGAACCCCCCTTCGGCACCGCCCGTCCCGCCAGGGAGCGGGACCGCCGAGGACAGCAGCTGGACGAAGGCGGAAGCCGCCATGACGGACAGGAAGTCAACGTCGTGCTTGCCGAAGGCGAGCATGATGAAATACGGCACAAGGTAGAAGAAGGCGAGCTGGAGCATCGTGATGACCACGGTGAGACCCATCGAGCTCAGGTGCCCCGCGGAGAGCTTGAACTTCTCCGAGAAGGAATGGACTTCGTCGTCCACGAAGGAACGCCAGGTCTCGACCTTGGAGGTGGCGACGCCCAAGCGCGCGAGGACCGACAGGCCCCAATGGGCGACGCGCGTGACGGTCTTGGGCATGAGCGCGATGGCGAAAATCGACACCAGGATCAGCACATGGCCGCCAAAGCTGAAGAAGCACAGGATGGTGAGCGCCTGGACGTCGCTGTAGCGATCGAGGAAGAACGGCATGCGGGCCGCCAAGAGCACGGCGCCCCAGACGACCAGACCGAACTGGTAGACGATGAAGCGGGTGAACTGCGTGGCCCCGGCCTCGCCGACGTTCTGCCCCGCCTTGGTGAGGCGGTATATCTGAGCCGGGGTCGAACCCATCATCATGGGCGTCAGGTTGCCGAAGAAGATGCCGCTCGCCTCGACTGATATGAGGTCGCGGATGCCGACGGGGGAGTTGGGATCGAGCCACACCGCGATCGCATACGCGGCGATGCCGAAAATCAGATAGAGCAGCATGCAGATGCATGCGACGATGAGCCAAGGCACCTGGACGTTCTTCATGGCGTCCATGAACTGGGCGACCTGACCAGTCACGACGAGGTAGGCCACGAAGCACAGGAGCGCGAAACCGATGAAGATCGCTCCCCGACGGGCGCTCTTGTGGTCGTCCCCGCCGGCGGGACTGGCATCGACATGCGGTTTAGGCACGACGCTCTTCGAAGGATCAGACATATGACTCCTCGCCGACGGATATCGGCACACCGATGGACCTGACCCCTCCATTGTACGTTCTCGCCCCAGTCGAAAGGGGTTCACTTTCGCCCCCAAAGGCGATTTCCAAAGCATCATCGCATGAGCCGATGCGACCATCGGTCGGACGATCTGCCCGCGCAGCGCGGCGCGCGGATACCCATGACTCCTTTTGGGGTACAAAACAAATCAGCACGATACCCATTCCAAGGAGCCGATATGACCAAACGTCCCGAAAGCAACGCGACGGGGGCGCGCACATTCCTCGCAGAGAACCTCAAGGGGATGATCGAGCTCATCGCCGGATCCGGCGGATCATCCCAGGAGAAGACGATCGGACTCGAGCTCGAGCGGATCCTCGTCACCGCAGACAAAAGGCCCGTCCCCTTCTCCGGACCGCAGGGCGTCTCGGCGCTGTTGGAGCGCCTGGCGGCCCTGAGGAGCGAGGACGAGCTCGTCCATATCGACGGGCACCTGCTGGGCCTCGCCTATCGCCGGTCCTTTGATGGCGAGGAGATCGGCATAGGCGTCTCGCTCGAACCCGCGGCCCAGATCGAGGTCTCCGTCGGTCCCGCGCGCAGCGTTCGGGCCCTCCACCATGCCATCGAGTCCTTCGATCGCGATGTCGAACAGGCCCTCGAGGAGCTCGGCCTCGATGCGCACCTGCTCGCCGTGGGCTACAACCCCTTCGTCGAGGGGCCCCTCGACCTCGAGCTCATCCCCAAGGAGCGCTATCGCGATATGGATGCCTACCTCTCGCGCCACGGGCGCTACGCCCGCGACATGATGAGGTGCTCCGCCTCGACTCAGATCTCCCTCGATTACGCGGACGAGGAGGACGCCATGCGCATCCAGCGCCTGGCGACCATGCTTGGCCCCGTCTTCTCCTTCCTCTTCGACAACGCCCCGCGCTTCCGCGGCGCCGACACGCCCGGAATGGCCCGATCTCGCATCTGGCGCCACGTCGACACTGACCGTTGCGGCATCGTCCCCGAATCCCTCACCGGCCTCACCTTCGAGCGCTATGCGCGGTGGGTCTCCAACGTCAAGCCGATCCTCTTCACCGACGAGGGGCACAAGACGGTGTCCACGGGAGATCTCAGGGCGCGCGACATCATGTCCGAGCGGCCCCTCACGCACAACGAGCTCCTGCACCTGCTTTCCATGGTGTTCCCTAACGTGCGCCTCAAGGGGTTCTGCGAGTTCCGCGAGATGGACTCCCTCCCTCCGCGACTCGCCGCCGCATGCACGAGCTTCACCATCGCGCTGCTCTACGACAAGGAGCTCGAGCACCATCTTGAGGAACGGCTTCTCGACCTTCTCCCCCACGGGCTGGGGCTGATCGATGAGAGCGATGCCATAGAGGCGCGCCTCGAGCTCGAATCCAAATCCTGGGACGCCAAGGTCTACGGTGTCCCGGTCACCCGAATCGCCAGCGCCCTCGTGGATATCGCACGCGCGAACATCGACGGCTCCCGCGAGGACACCGGCACCCTCTCGGATCTTGGGCTCGATCTCGGCACCTTCGATCTTGAGGGTATCGACATGCTCGCTCGGATATGGGATGCGCACCTGCTTCCCCGGGACATCTCCGATGAGATCTAGCACTCGTCTCCACATCTTGTCCATGTCTTTAAAAAAGTTAGATTTGACTCTTGCATCGACTGGCAACCTTCCGTAATATGTTTACTCGCGCTGAGGAGCGCAGACAACAGCCGATTGGGATGTCGTCTAATGGCAGGACAGCGGATTCTGGTTCCGTCAATGGGGGTTCGACTCCCTCCATCCCAGCCAGTTGCTGTTCTCCAAAGCATATGGCCCGTTCGTCTAGCGGTTCAGGACGCCGCCCTCTCAAGGCGGAGATCACCAGTTCGAATCTGGTACGGGCTACCAAGAGTTCTCGGGGTACTCCAAACCCCATCACATATGGCCCGTTCGTCTAGCGGTTCAGGACGCCGCCCTCTCAAGGCGGAGATCACCAGTTCGAATCTGGTACGGGCTACCAAGAGTTCAGGGGCGGATTTAATCCGCCCCTTTTCTTATCTGCCCCCTTATCCGCCTGCAAGCCAATCGATCAATGCCCTTGGCGATGGTGACGCCCTCACAAAAGAAGATCGACCCCCTCACCTATCTCAAAGGAGGCTGAGGGAACCGATCGAATGGCATGGATTTATGCGTCTCAGTCTCCCTGAAGACCAAGATAGGCGATGAGCGCGTCGGATTGATTGGGGGCTTTCCCAGCGATGGTGGCCGAGAGGGCGCGCTCAAGGAGCTCTCCTATGCGCGGCCCAGGAGTCACGCCCGCCTCAATCAGATCGGATCCAGAGAGAGCCAGTGTTTTCATGCTATAGGCCTCGCCGTTGGCGACGAGCTCGCGAACGATCTCGCGCATCCGCTCGATCTCCTCGACGTAGTAAAAGCAGCTTGCCGCCTTGCCGAGCGTGTCCGCCCTCTTGAGATCGAAGAGCTCGCCCATGAGGCGCGCGGTCTCGAGCCCTCCGCCCGAGAAGAGGCCCATGGTCTTGAGAAGACAGGCTCGATCGGCCTCAAGCGGCCTGTCGTGATATTCGATGAGCAGACACACATCCTGTATGAGCCGCTCAGACCTCCCGAGGCGTCGCATGATCGACCAAGCGAGCTTGGCACCGGCCTCGGGATGCCCATAGAAATGGCCGCATCCCCGCTCGTCGCATGTGAAGCAGGGCGGTTTCGCGATGTCATGAAGGAACGCGGCCCACATCAGCGAGAGGGAGGCCTCGGTATCGGGGTCTCCTCCATCGATCCTGAACCGCGAGAGCTCGCCTGCCACCGTGAGGACGCGGGCGATATGCTCATAGACGTCGAAGGCGTGGTAGCGACTGCGCTGGTCGAAGCCACGACACGACGCAAGCTCCGGAACGGCGGCGCACATCAGCTCCGGATAGCGAAGCATGGCGTCGCCGCCATGACGCGTGATGAGGATGCCATCCAACTCATCGCCCACGCGCTCGCGCGCGACGGCATCGAGCAGCGGGGCACAAGAAGCCAGGGCCCGTGCGGTCTGCGGCTCGATGACGAAGTCGAGCCGACACGCGAAGCGCACGGCGCGAAGCATCCTGAGGGCGTCCTCCTCAAATCTCCTGCGTGGCTCCCCCACAGCTCGGATGAGACGGGCCCGAAGATCGGCCTCGCCGCCGAAAAGGTCCAGAAGGCCGCGATCAGGATGCCAGGCCATGGCGTTCACGGTGAAGTCTCGACGAGCGAGGTCGTCCTCGACCGAGCCGACCTGCACCACGCTCTCGGGATGACGCCCGTCGGTGTAGAAGCCATCCATGCGGAAGGCGGTGACCTCGACGCGCTCCCCATCGGCTATGGCGGTGATCCCACCGAATCTGATGCCGCTGCGCACCACATCGATGCCGGCTGCCAGGAGCGCGGCCTCGCTTTCCTGCCAGGCTCCCGAGCAGCAGATATCGACATCATGCCCCTCATATCCCATGAGGGCATCTCGAACCCAGCCGCCGACGATCCAAGCTTCCAGACCGGCAGTCTCGAGCGCGCTAAGAACGCGTATCGAGCCCGCAGACAGGGTCGATCCGCGCAACCTGGCATGTGTGTAGCGGGATTCCAAGCCGTCGCTCCAATCGAGATCATTCAAGGGGCGCACTCCCCCATTCACATCGATCATGGGAAGGTACCCCTCTTGAGCAGAAGGCCCGTGCGACCATGGACGCACGGGCCTCGAAACAAGGACGCGAGAGCTTAACGCTCGAGCTTGCGGACCTCGATGCGCTTGCTGTACTCCTCAACGCGACCAAAGTCGCCCAAGCCGACGCTCTCGGCGACGTTCGCACCGGTCGCGAGGGCGAGCTTGAGGGCCTCCTCGACGTTGTCGCGGTCGTCGTACCACTTGTAGAGGAAGGCGGCGAGGGTGGAGTCGCCGGCGCAAACCGAGGAGACCAGCTTGATGTTGAACTGGCGCCTGGCGTACCAGATATCCTCACCGTTGGAGAAGTAGGCGGAGCCACGGCTGCCCATCGTGAGAAGGACGTTCTGGATACCTGCCTCGTGGGCCAGGGCCAGGGCCTCGCGCGCATCGTCATCGGTGTCGATGGTGACGCCGAAGATCTCGCGCATCTCATGATGGTTCGGCTTGATGAGGAGCGGCTTCTTGTCGGCAAGGTCCTTCAACTTGCTGCTCGAGAGGTCGAGGACGACGTCGGCGCCACGGCCATGGGCGTGATCGACGACGCGGTCGAGGAAGTCGCTCGAGGTCTTGGGGGGCAAGGAGCCCGACACGACGAGGCAATCCATGGTTCCGGCAGTGTCGATGATGTTCAGCAGCTCCTGCTCGTACTGGGGAGTGAGGGAGGGGCCGGGATTGAGGATGCCGTACTCCTGCTCACCGTCGTTCACATAGGCGCAGATACGCGTGATGCCATCGATATAGACCGGACGGCAAAGGCATCCCATGTTCATGGTTTCGTCGACGATGAACTTGCCCGTGAAACCCGCGAAGAAACCGAGGGCGACGGAGTCGACGCCAAACTTCTTGAGGGCATAGGTGACGTCGAGGCCCTTGCCATTCGGCGTGTAGCTAGCGGAGTAGGAGCGGACGTTCTCGTTGGGGACCAACGGAGAGCACGAGACCGTCATGTCGACGGCGGGATTGGCGGTTAGCGTGTAGAACATGGAAATACCCCCTGTTTCTAAAGCGGGGCGCGACGACATGCAGCCTGTCGTGGCGCCCCGTTGCGATCATCGCGGTGGCATGGGCCGCGATCCTGGGATCGACCGCGAAGATAGGACACGACCGACTCTTAGCGAGCGGCCTCCTCGAGCAGAGCCTTGACCTCCTCGGCGGTGGTGCAGGCGAGGGCGCGCTCGGCAAGGGCGTCGCACTCCGCCTTGGTCCACTGGGAGATGGTCTTGCGCGCGCGCAGGATGCTCGGCGCGGACATGGAGAACTCCTCCAGGCCGAAGGAGATCAGCAGCGGCTCCAGCAACGGATCCGCCGCGGCCTCGCCGCACATGCCGACCAGGATACCGGCCTTGACACCGCTCTCGATGATGTTCTTGATCGAGCGGAGCACGGCGGGATAGTAGACCTGGTAGAGGTTGGAGATGTGGTCGTTGCCACGATCCGCGCACATGGTGTAGCCGATGAGGTCGTTGGTGCCGATGGAGAAGAAGTCGGCCTCCTCGGCCAGCTTGTCGGCGATGAGGGAGGCCGCGGGGGTCTCCATCATGACGCCGACCTGGATGTTCTCATCGTACTTCATGCCCTCGGCCTCGAGCTCGGCCTTGCACTCCTCGACGAGCGCCTTGACCGCGCGGACCTCCTCGACGCAGGTGACGAGCGGGACCATGATCTTGACGTCGCCGAAGGCGCCGGCGCGCAGGAGGGCGCGGAGCTGCACCTTGTACTGGTCGGCGTTCTCCAGGCAATAACGGACGGCACGGAATCCCATGAAGGGGTTCTCCTCCTTCTCCATGTGGAGATAGGGGATCTCCTTGTCGCCACCCACATCAAGCGTGCGGATGATGACGGGAGCGCCCTTGAGCGCGCTCGCGACCTTGCGATAGGCCTGGAACTGCTCCTCCTCGGAGGGGAGCTCGGTGGCGTCCATGAAGAGGAACTCGGAGCGGAAGAGGCCGATCGCCTCGGCATCGTGGTCGAGCGCGTTGGCGACGTCGTCCGGGCTGCCGATGTTGCAACCGAGGATCTTCTTGATGCCGTCGGCCGTGACCGTCTCCTTGCCGCGGAAGGCCTCGAGGGCCGCCTTCTCAGCGGCGAACTCCTCAGCTTTGGCGGTGTACTCAGCCAGGACCTCCGCATCGGGCTCGGCGATGACGACGCCCTTCGAGCCGTCCACGATCGCGGTCATGCCGTTGCGGAGCGCGGAGCAGCTGTTGGCCACGGACAGGACCGCGGGGATCTCGAGGGCACGGGCGATGATGGCGGAGTGCGAGGTGCGGCCACCGGTCTCGGTGACGATGCCGGCGACATGCTCCTTGTCGATGGTGGCGGTCATCGAAGGAGTCAGGTCGTGGACGACGACGACCGTGTTCTCGGGTAGGACGGAGAGGTCGACGACCTCGACGCCGAGCAGTTCGGCGAGGATGCCGGTGCGGATGTCGGCGATGTCGGCGGCGCGCAGGCGGAACATCTCGTCGTCCATGGACAGGAACATGTTCTCGAACATCGTGCTGGCGTCGACGAGGGCCTGCTCGGCGCAGGTGCCGCCGTCGATGGCGGCGTTGATCGCATCGGTCATGCCCGGATCCTGGGCGAGCACGATGTGCCCGGACATGATCTCGGCCTCGGCCTCGCCCACGGCGACCTTCATGTGGTCGGCCTGGGCCTGGGTCTTCTCGCAGAAGACGGTGAGGGCCGCCTGGTAGCGGTCCTTCTCCGCCGCGGCGTCGGCGACCTCATGGGGCTCGAAGGTAAGATCGGGATCGACGGCCACCATGACGGCGCCGATGCCGATGCCCTCAGAAGCGTTAACTCCCTGGTACATTCCCATTCCTCTCTCAACGCGATCCAGTCAACGACCGGACAGTAGAAAACGCAGGCGCCCACAAATCGTAGACGCCTGCGTACGTTGCTATGAACTAGTTGTCCAATGGCTCAGTCGCGGCGAGCTACTCGCCAAGACCGCTCTTGATGAGCTCGATAGCGGCGGCGAGGGCCTCGGCCTCGTCAGCGCCGTCGCACTTGACCTCAACCTCGGTGCCACAAGGGATGCCAGCGGCCATCAGGGCCATGGGGCTCTTGCCGTTGACCTCCTTGTCGGGGGTGACGACGGTGACGTCGCAGGCGAACTTGCCCATGGTGGAGGCGAAGAGGCCAGCGGGACGCATGTGGAGACCCTGGGGGTTGACGAGGGTAGCCTTCTCAGAAACCATATCTGACTCCTTTTCAACATGCCCATGCATGGAAGCGATGGGCACGATATATGACGAATCTAGTTTAGCGCATCAAAATAAAAAAACCATTCAGAACAAGTGATTGGAACGATTCGCGCGATTCGGCCGCGTCCCTCTGGGAAGGCCCCATCGCCGTCCTGCCGACAGGGCGACGGTCCTAGACCAAGCGCGCGTTGACCAGTGCGGAGACGTCCTCCGGATCCACGGCTCGCTTGATGGATTCGCGGAAATCGTCGTCCATGAGGGCCTCGGCGACGCAGGAGAGCAGCCTGAGATGCTCGGCACCCGCCTCCGATGCGGGAATGAGGAGGGCGATGGCGACCTCGACCGGCTCATTGTCCATCGTGTCCCATTCGCCCACGCCGGAATCCCCCTTGACCACGATGACCGCAGGCCTCTTGACGGTGGGTGACTTGGCATGCGGGATGGCGAAGCCGTCCATCATCCCTGTCGTGCCCTCCGATTCGCGGACGAGGAAGGAGGCCACGAGGGCATCGGCATCGTCGGCGATGCCGAGCTCGACGGCCTTATTCGATATGAAAGCAAGAACCTCATCGCGACCGGAGAAATCCTGGCCCATGAACACATTCCCAGGCTCCATGATCTGGGTGGAGGAGGGGGTGCCTACATCAAGGGGCCCGGAAGACTTGGGAGAGCTCCCTTCCACATGATCCGCAGGGGAACCTGCATCCATCGCGACATCGTGATCGCCCAAGCGCTGCATGGGAGCGAAGAGGCGGGAGACGCCGTTCATGATACGCCGATAAAACGGTTGCTTCGGGAAGTCCCCCTTGGAAGCCGCGTTGTCATGTCTGTCTGGCATACATCCCCCTTCTGTACGCCGCCCCCACATGGAAACGGCCCATGATCCGCCCCGGCTGCACCGTGGTGCCCTTTGTAGAATACCATTAAATCTACCTGCCGAAACCGGACCGAGGGTGCAGGGGTCATGAGGGAGCGCGGCAAATGGCGCACTTGAATCAAAAAGGGATCCCGAACCCCTTTGGGGGCCCGGGATCTAGGGATCGAAGGTGCGCCGTATAGGATTCGAACCTACGACCTTGGGATTAGAAGTCCCCTGCTCTATCCAGCTGAGCTAACGGCGCGTCATGGATGGTCAATCCATTTTGGCCCAATATAATAGTGCTGTTTACCTGCTGTTCTATTGATATGTCGCATCTTCTTTTCATTTCTAGACTGATAAACAGGGCTAACTCTTAACCTTGAAATCGGGTACTACCGGGTACTACTTCCTTCTTATGGTTGACCGGCGTCCTCCCCTGCGGCTGTCATGTAGTCGTGAATCTTGAATAAACCGTCCTCTTGGGCCCGCCCCATCGCCTCCGTAACGAGGTCGGCGGCCCCCACAAGTCGCGTTGAATCTAGGTCGATGTAATGCTTCAAATCGGTGGTGAAGGTTGCATGTCCGTGCGCCTTGGCAATCAGGGCAGCAGATACTCCGCTCTCGGCCATAAGGCTCTCGCTCGTGTGCCTAAGCATGCTTATTGGAATATAGCGCAGCCCACGCCTTTCCAAAACCCTCTTCCATGTCTTCGTCAGCCTGTCACCTGACAAAGGAAGCAAACGACGACGACGCCAATCCGCGATGGCATGACTGCGCGCCTGCTCGAGCGTTCCGACAAATGGCTCCTCCTTTATATCGCGAACAAGTTCCTGGCGGATGCCCGCATAGGAACGTACGAGCATCCTCCCCTCATCAAATGCTTCTATCTTGTAATGCACGCACCCTCGCGAGCGCGCGTCTCGCTCCGCATCCGAAAGTGTGCCCTCGAAAAGCCTGTCAACGTAGCGGGCTTCCTTCTTGGTCTTCCATCCATACGGGTATGTGATCAGGCAGGCGCCCGACCTCACCATTCTCACAGACGGCACTGTCTGATCAACAAGATCCCTTAGCCGAGGGGCAACGAACGGAGGAACGACAACCTCCCTGACAGAGTCGGGCGTTTTAGTCACCTTAATTCCGTCCTCATCCGTGAAAGCACTGTCGATTCTAAGGTAGAGGTATTCGTCCGTCCCTATCCCCCCTTCCTTTCTCAAGACACCTATACTGCCGGGGGTGATAGCCAGTATCTCCTCTTTACGCAGGCCGCATATGCCCAAGCACAACGCCAACTCGACTATCTCCTCGCCCCTCAGCGCATCCAAGGCCGCATGGATTTCGGTGCGGGACCAGGGCTGGGGACGGGACGGCTTGGGCCGCGAATACTGAATGCGGTTGAAATTGATCGGATGGGGAATGGCTCGCTCGTCGTAGGCGGCGTTCATGATAGCGCGGTAGGTCCTCAGCGTGTTTCTGCCAGACGATGAGGAGGCAACTAGCCGTCGAATCATTAAATCGTCGATTGATGTAAGCATCATCTCGCCATGATGGGGTTGAATGTGAAGCTCATAAGTCTTTCTATACGAGGTTATCGTGGCTCTAGTCCTTTCCAGGCGCTCGAGTCGAGGGATGAACCTGGTGTAGAAATACTCGTCCAGCGTCATCGTGACAATGTTAGAGGGCCGTCCAAGCAGCTCCGACCTCAATTCATGGGCGGCAATCTCGGCATCGCGGCGCGATCCGTGAACCGTGGCGCTCGCGCGACCGCCCTTCCCTTGCGCGCCGACTGCCGTCTGCACCCTCCACACCTGAAGGCCGTCTTTGTCCCTTCCGATGTATTCGATTGATCCAACCGGCCGCGACACCTCTTGTCACCCTCTCTTCAAAATGGCGCGTTATATATCCCCTCTCCCAGAGGTGGCTATGATGCGGCTGCGTCAGCGTCGTCCGCCATTGATGACGGTGAAACCGTGTGACCGAAAGGCTGTTCAGCCTTCCTTCTCAAGCCAACGGCCATGCTCA
This sequence comes from Collinsella sp., assembly GCA_034088265.1. Classification (GTDB taxonomy): domain Bacteria; phylum Actinomycetota; class Coriobacteriia; order Coriobacteriales; family Coriobacteriaceae; genus Collinsella. The sequence goes on from JAXDWR010000014.1 coordinate 11,580, forward strand.
TCAAGGCTGCATCCTTTGCAGTCTCAAGAATCCGTTCCTGCCTATCAGCAGTGCACTTGCGGAACGACTCTAACAGGGCGGCCTCGACGGCCCCCCTCTCACTCGCGGTGTTTCGCCCAACGAGCTCGTCGATTGTTAGACCAAGATGCTTCGCGATCCTCCAGGCAACGTCAACAGGCGGCGTCGACTTCCCCTGTTCCCAGCGGACAATGGTCCCAGCCCGCATGCCGAGCGCATCAGCAAAGTCGGAGACGTTGCTATAGCCATGCTCCTTGCGTGCGCGCTGTAGGTTTTTGCCAATCTCTCGCTTCAAAAGATCATCGACATCGTCCACTGTGAGCCTCCATTCGTTTGGCATCGAAATAGAGTCTACAAAAAGTCATCTAATACGCGCATATCTCCTTGAATGATAAGCGGATTAGTCTATTATTTATTGAAATAGTATTCGGATTAGCTCACTATCGAATCAGGAGGCGACCTTGGATATTCGCAGGAAAGAGTTTGGCGAGGGTCTCGCTGAACGCCGGCGCTACAAGTCTCTCACTGAGGGTCGTGACATCAAGCAGTCGGAGCTCGCCCGTGCAGTCGGGGTCAGGCCTTCGACTCTCAATATGTACGAGAACGGGAAAGCATTGCCGAGCATCCTAACGGCCTACAAACTCGCGGCCTTCTTCGGCACGACCATCGACGACCTTGTGGGTCCCTTCATAGGGGAAAGCGGAGAGGAGGCAGCGGACTCATGAGCACAGGAGCCAATGTGGCATGGAGCCGAAGCAAGTGGCTCTCGAAGTCAGACGCGGCCCTATATATCCACAAAGACCCACGCCAGTTGCAAAAACTACTCGACAGCGGCGAGATACCTGCTTCCGCGGCGTCCGGGGCTCGAAGGGGAAGGAACCAGACACCCGTCGTCTACATACATATAGACGATCTCGATGCGTATATGCGGAGCGTTCCTTATGAGGGCTCAAACTCTGCCTCGCCAATCCTTGCAACCCAGAAAAAGCCGAATGGACCCCGCACGCAACGCGAGATCCATTCAGACGGTTCAATGACGTATGAGCGGGGACAGCAAATTAACCGCACGGTCATGAAGGCAGGAGAGCGGGCCCGACGGCGCAAGGCACTCAAAAAGGGTGATGCCGCATGAGCGATCGGAGCTACGAACCATACCAAGAGGATAGTAGCACAGGCGATGAAGGGAGTGAGATGGCATCCGTGAAATCCCGAGACGAGAGCGAACGCCTCGATTACATCAGAAATCGAGGCGTTCTTGACGGAGGTTTCGGCACGATCTCGCGCGACGTGATGCGCGACAGCTCGCTTCACGCGACCGCGAAGGCGATATACGCCTACTTTTGCTCATACGCAGGCGGTGGCGTGACCGCCTTCCCCGGATACAAAACGATTTGCAGTGAGCTCGGACTCAGCTATCCAACCTACCGCAAACACAGAGACTCACTCATCGAGCGAGGCCTCATCTCAGTCGAGCAGAACGATCGCGGTCCGAACGGACGATGGAGCTCCAACGTCTACACGATCGAGATGATTCCCGTCGAGCGTCGTAGCATCGAGGCGGAAGCGTCGCAGGACGCCCTCGATGGGCTTTCAGACGGGAAAATCGTCATCGGGAAAACGCAGCTCGAGCCGGTGGCAAAGGATTTACCATCGGGGAAAAGACAGCAGGCTACGCCGCTGGAAAAGAAATTACCATCGGTGAGGAGCGCCACGGCGATCGCGGGGGAAACGTCGAGAGAACAGCAGGTGACACCGGTAGCAAATCTACCGCTAGCGGTGAATTTACCATCTAATAATAAATATATATATCCTTTCCATCCCTCCATCTCTCAGGAAGGAAGGGATGGACGGACGAGGAAAAACCAGCCAGATACCTCCGACGGGAAGAGCGGGCTTTCTCCGGTTGTGGCCCGTCTCATGGAGCTGTCCCTCAACCGCAGAGCCAGCGCCACGCAAGTGCAGGACGCCTATGACAGAATCCAGTCAGAGCTTTCCCTCCCAGAATCTCTCGTTCTAGAGGCATACGAGCTATGGATCGACTCCTATCGCGAGGAGAACCCGACCACGACGAGGTTCGCCCCTCGCCTCGATCGATGGCTGACGACGGGTGACGGCCTGCGCTATTGGGCGACAACCGCTTTGAAACGGTCGACAGGCTCTCCCGCAACATCATCCCCCCAAAACGCATCACACGGACCCCATTTGAGGGTGCTTCGCGTTATCGATCACGGCCGCCGAAAGGCCATCGTCACGGATCCCGCCCAAACGGATTTCACGTTACGAGAGCTGGTTTTTGATGACACCGGCTCCTCGGATGATGAGCTTGCCGGTATGTACCGCATCGCGGTGGCCGAGAGGATGGGGTCAAAATGTCTGTAAGCGAGGCGCGGGCGGCCAGGGAGCGGTGCCTGGTCGAAGCCGCGAGCATTAGGATGAAGATCGCGCGCGCGCTCGAAGAGTCGGCCGGCATGCGGTTGGCCAGCGAGCGCATAGCACGAGAGAGCGAGGACCGCATCCTGGAGGCGAGACGCCGCGCCGAGGACGCGGCCGACCATGCCGTTCGCGTCATACGCCAGCGCGACGGAGAGCTCGCGGAGGTCTATAGGGCGCTTTACGTCGACCGGCTCACCGTGACATCCCTCGCCCACATTCTAGGCGTGTCTCGGTGGACAGCCTATCGGCGACGGGACCAGCTCCTCACGCTTATACGAGACGACGAAGAGGTCTACCAGGCGATAAACGACTGGCTAGAGTCCACCGACGAGATTGACCGCCTCGGACTCAGAGAACGGACCGACCGAAAGAGTTAAATGCGATTAATGAAGTCCTGGATAGGCTTAAAGTGCTGATCTATCTATATCTAGCCATTACGGCACTCAGGGTGTTTATCGAGGTCCTCTGGCCCTATTCTTGGCGCTTCTCGCTCTCTGAGAGTGACGATTCTGAGCGCGAGGGAAATGAGGGAGGAGGCGACGCATCCTCTCAGGATTCACTATCCTCCTAGTCCTGCCGATGATTCCAGAGGCGCGCTAGCGCGTCGATCCGGCGGGGCCCTGCTACATCCTGCAACATCCCGCTACATCCTGCTACGTAGCCAAACCCCACTCCATCACCTCAGGATTTGATGGGAGCGCCGACGGCGCACCTAGTCATTATGAGTTAGAAGGGGTGGTAGGCAGATGGACGGAGAAGGTTTTGAATGTCCGTGGTGCGGCAGCTTCATTGACGCCGCCAACAAGCCGGAATGGGAAATCTGGCAAGAGGGGGGCCATGACATCGAGTGCCCCGAGTGCGGAATGCTCCTTGCCGTCGACACAGAGCGTCCTGTGGTGTTTTATGTCGCTGCGTTTTTCGACCAGATGCGCCAGTGCGTCGAAGGCGAGTGCATGTTTTACGGC
>JAXDWR010000015.1:0-38591 GCA_034088265.1 Collinsella sp.
CGAGTGCATGTTTTACGGCATCGGCTGCTGCACCGCGGGAACCATCTTCAACGCAGGGATGGGGACACCGGATGGCGTACCCGCGTGGTGCCCGAGGCTGAAAGATTGGAGAGGATATTCGCCCTATGGCTAGCGCGTCAAGCCGGCAGGGCCCTGCTACATCCTGCAACATCCCGCTACATCCTGCTACGTAGCCAAGCCCCACTCCATCACCCCAGAATCGGATGAGAGCGCCACGGCGTGATTCCGGCTCCATGGGGCCGTCCCCATGGGTGCCTTAGTCAATCTGAATGAGAAGGGTGGTAGACGATGGCTGGAGAAGACGAGGCCCTTAGGATGTTCGTCACGGTGACCGGCGCGACCGCCACGACAACCGCAGAGATCCTGAAGATGCTTTTCGCCGCCGTTGTGGAACGCCGCCGTTATGGCGGCCCCGGCATAACGGACAGGGCCATCCAGGCTGCAACGGCCGCAAAAAACGCGGCTGTGAACGGCCTTCGGGGCCACGGAGACCTCGGAGAGGTTCGCAACGCAAGGGGCCTCGGCGAGGAGCCAACGGCAATTGTCGACATAACGGGCTCGCTCTCAGAGAAGCAGCTAGACCGCCTCAACCGCCTCGCCCTCGCGGCGGGAGTGAAGTACCAGATCATCGAGCGCGAGATCGGCGACCGCGATCGCGGATACAGCATACAGTACCCGACGCGCCACGCGGCGGCCATGAGCGAGCTGATCGACACCGTGATGCGCGACGCAGTCGGAAAGGAACCATCCATCACTGACGCAGGAAGGGTCCAGAACGTCGCCCCCTCCGTCGTTCAGGACGCTCTCGGCGGCCCCGGCACGGACATAACCGATCAAGTCAACATGCCACAGCTCTTTGGAGCCGCCAGCGATGCCGGGATCGATGTGCGGGTCTATCAGTCGACCGCTCCAGACGGCACGCCCATCTCGCAATTCGAGTTCGCAGCCCCTAATGAGGCCGCGTTCGACAGCCTCTCAAACAGCGCCGTCGCTCACGGAATCATGAGCAAGGAAGACATCCTCGACGCGCTGACGAAGTTGGAGGACCGAGGATCCTCGTTCACGGCCGGGGGCGTCGACTGGACCATTACCTCCTCCGAACTGGGTCCCGACGGCAAGCGCATCCTAACCGCACCCGCCGGATCCGTCCAAGTGTCGACCGTGTTGTCCGGCAACGGAGTGCTTCCCATCGCAACAGCGCGCTTCTCGGCTGCCGACGGACGCGCCCTCGTCGCCGCGAGCGACGCGGCAGGAGCATGGGAGATACGCGACGTCGGGACAGATAAGGCGATCATGGAGGGGAAGATCGCAGGAGAGGGCGCGCGGGACAAAGCCTGGCGCGCGGCGCGGGAGCACATCGCATCCCTCCGCGAGCCCGAGAAGGGCATCTTCCGGAAACCGGAGAGCTTCCATATGAACTCGGCCAAGCTCGCCGCCGCCTCCAAGAAGGCGGTCGAGGAGTCAAAGAAACGCGAAGCGATCCGACCGGCACCCAAGCGCTCTCCATCACACACCAGGAACCTCAAGCGGCATTAGCCACGACCTTGAAGCAGAGGAGACACATGTCAAGCATCAACACCCTTATCAACGCGCTAGCCACCTTGCTCACGATCGGCGGCGGCATCAAGCTGGGCCTAGCAATCTACGGAATCCTCGAGCGCCGCTCGAACAACCAGCCCGGCACAGGAACCGAGATGTGGGACGTCCTCACCGGGGCCTTCCTGATAGCCCTGGGCGCCGGCGGATTCCTTGCTAACCTCTTCGCGGGATTCGGCGCGATCAGCTAATGGGCCGGCATACGATCACACGGGCCTCCTGCATCGCCCTCGCCCTTCTCGCGCTGCCGACCCAAGCCCTGGCCGCAGAGGGCCCCATCAAGGACGTCGAGCCGTCTGGGATCACCGACATAGCGGGGCATCTCTCCCGTTTCGCCTACACGCTCTTCGATGGCGTGACGAAGAGCGCCTGCCAGTTCGGTGACTGGCTCCTGGGATTCGTGCTCGATTCGGCTGACACGATCATGTCGCAAGGATTCTACGAGGGAACCTACCATGATTTCTTCCAGATCGCGCGCGCAGTTTCCAGCCAGGTTTTCGAGCCCGTGGCGCTCGGCGCCCTGGGTATAGTCCTCGCCATCGCGATGCTGCGCAACGTCGATCCCCGACTGCGGACAACCGGCGACGAGGGATTCAAGCAGATACTCTGGACCATCGCCGTTTTCGGGATGTGCTACTTCCTCATCACCCATGCTATAGACCTGGCGGCCGGCATCTATACGATGGGCCGCAACCTCATGGATCTTACCGTGTCAGTCATGGAGCCCTGGGCCGCCAGGGCGGAAACCGGCCTCTATGACGCGATATATGTCGGGGGGTACCAGACCACCACCTACGAGGCGGCCGGCTACGTGCTCGTGTGGATGCTCATCGCGCTCATCTCGGCGGCGGTCTCGGTTTCGACAGCCTTCTCCATCATCACGACTTGCCTGCTCCGCATGGCTGAGGTCTATCTGAGGGCGGCCATATCGCCCTTGGCCCTCGCCCTCCTTCTCGATGAGAGGACGCGGCAGGCCGGGATGGTTTACGTCAAGCGCTACCTCGCACTCATCCTGCAGGCCGCGATCATCGTCATCGCCCTCGCCCTCGGCCCCCTGTTCTTCGCCGTTGGGACGACCATCCTCTCCGGGTTGCCCGTAGAAGAGGGGTTCGTTATCGGCAACGTCCTCAAGACGATCATTCCGACGCTCTGCTCGATCGTGATCATCAACCAGATCGTGACGCGCAGCGAGCAGGTAGCCAACTCGATGTTCGGTCTCGTGTAAGGAGGTCAAGATGAGTGAAGTCAAGATCTACGCAGACTTAAAGAGCTACGAGCCCCGGACCTTCATGGGGCACATGACCGGACGAACCGCCCTCACCATCGCCGCTGCAGCCGCCATCGGCGTCCCGACGACCATAGCGCTGAACGCCATCGGACTTCCTTCTGAACTCACGAGCATCGTGGTCGTCCTCGTCGCAGCGCCAATCGGAGCGGTTGGCTGCGGCAGAATCCGCGGGCTCAAGTTCGAGCAGTTCATGCCGATTCTGCTCCGGTCGTGGGCGACTCCAAGAAGCAGCCATTGGACCAGCCGTCGCTGGGTGGAGCCCGACAGGCAGGGGCAATCGAAGAAACCGAATGCGAGACGCCAGCGCTGCCGCCGTCCGGAGGCTCCCCCTCCGGAGCTCGTCGATGTCGACGAGTTTGACAACGTCGCCGCGCAGGTGCGCAGCGACGCGAGCGTGATGGCGTGCAGCATGCTTGACGACCTTGACTAAGGAAGAAGGTGGGACTGTGAACAATACGACGACGGAGGAGATTCTCGACCCGCGCCTCGCGAAGCTCGATTACCAAATCGAGGAAGCCGCGGCTGTCATGGAGTACAAGAAGTGCCAGAGGCTCCAAGCAAAACGCGACCGACTGGCCGCCAAACTCGCCCGTAAGGCGCAGAAACGGAAGCGGTCTGAAAAGGGGCGTGCTGCCCACTCCAACGGATCCCACGCCAAGGGGGCGAAGCAGATGCGCGTACCCGAAGATGCGGGCGGAGACTGGAAGGATGTGCGCACCTCGACAGCGCGCCTCCTCCCCTATCTCGCCCTTCGACGCGACGGAGTCATGCAATCCGACGAGCGACGATTCAACATTGCCCTCGCAATCGACGATGTGAATTACATCGGATCGAGAAAAGACGAGCAAGAGGACGTCCGCACCGTCTTCTCGGACTGGCTCAACGGACTCGACTCGAACACGCGAGTCCAGCTCAGCATGGTGACGCGTCGTCAGCGAACCGATGAGCTAATGGACTCGTTGATGATCGACCCCGTATCGGGAGACGACTACGGGAACATGCTGCGCCGCGAGCTTAACTCGTGGTGCGAGGCGAAGGCGACGAGCTCCTCGAGGTCGATGAAGCGCACGCTGTCCGCTGTCATCTCGATCGAAGCGGACAGCATCGACCGCGCTATGCCGACTCTCGCACGAGAGTCCGACAGACTTATCCGAATGCTGCGCGATCTGCAGAGCGATGCGCACCGCATGACGGGAGACGAGCGTTTGGAGGACATACGCCGCTACACGAGACCCGATGACCAGCGCGGCACCGTCCGCTTCGATATGCTGGAGGGATCATACGGCACGCGCACCTCGGACCTCCTGGCGCCGTCCATTATCGAGCACCTCGCCACCTCCCGGACTGACTCACGCATGATCGTCGGCACGCGATGGTGCAAGTCGTACACGATGCGCCTCGACGGATGGGGGCAGTCCATCCGAGACAGCTTCCTGTCCGACCTCGCCGGCCTTCCCTACGACACGGCGATCAGCTGGCACATCGAGCCTTGGAGCGAGGCGGCGGCCGCGAACGCGGTGGAGCGAAAGGTCTTCTCCATCCAGGAGGAGAACCAGAAATACATGATTAACAACTCCCAGCCTGAGAGGGGCTACTTCGTCGATGAGACCAATTTGCCCGTCGGTATGAAGGACGCTACGCGGGAGGCGAGGGGTCTGCGAGACGACGTTCTAGGCGATGCCCATGAAAGGCTGTTCTCCGTCGTCATCTCGATCCTCGTCATGGCACGGGACGAGACCGAGCTGGACGCCGCCGACGAAGACATCAACGCGGTCTTCGGCGCTCATCGGTGCCCCAATCCCGATTCATGGGCTGCACTCTCCGAGCAGGGCTACACGACGGCGCTTCCCCTGGGGATCTGCCAGCTCCCGTACGAGCGAACGCTGACAACCCGGCCCCTCGTCCACATGATGCCCTTCGCGGCGGCCGAGCTATTCGATCGCAGCGGCTTCCTCATGGGAATCAATCTGGCGACCCGCAACTTCATACAATACGACCCGGCGCTTCGCGAGCACTCCAACAGCTTCGTGCTTGCCGAGCCTCGAAGCGGCAAGAGCTTCAACGTCAAGCTCACGCGCATCCTGCAAAGCAGGCTGCGCCATCCCGACGACGACGTCATCATCATAGACCCGGAGCGGGAGTACGCCGACCTGACCACCAACCTCGACGGACAGGTCATCAACATATCTGAGACCTCGAACGACCACATCAATCCCTGCGACATAACCGAGATGTACGCGGCAGAGACTCGCGACTCCAAGGCCAACCCCATCCCGTCCAAGGTTAGCTTCCTGACCTCGATGGTGAAGATGATGGCCCGCACCGTGACCGAGACCGAGCTCGCCCTCTTCGACCAGATGGCCACCATGGCCTACAGGGCTTGGGACGAGGCGCCTGTCGAGAGGAACACCCCCACGCTTCAGACGATCTACGACCTCGTCGAGTCCGCCTCGGCTGGGCCCGATGACGCGAGGCGCCTGTGCACGCTGCTCTCTCGCTTCGTCTCGGGCTCACAGAGCTTCTTCAATCACAGGACCAATGTCGAGATAGAGAGCCATCTGGTCGACTTCGTACTCGCTGACCTCTCCCAAGAGCTCAAGCCGCTCGCCATGTTCATCGTGCTCGACTACATATGGACCCGCGTCACCGCGAACCGCAAGTCCGGCCGCCGCACCTGGCTCATCATCGACGAGCTTCAGCTGCTCATGGACGACGAGCGGGCCATGGAGAAGCTCAACACGTTCTTCAGCCGAGGCGGCAAATGGGACCTCTACAACTGCGCGATCGCACAGAACGCGACTCGCATGCTCGACGTCCCCGCTACTCGCTACATGCTCCAGAACACCCCGTTCCTCACTCTCATGGGCCAGACGGCTGACTCGGCGCATGAACTCGCAGACCTGCTCGGACTCTCCGAGAGCCAGGAGAGGGCGTTGCGGACGAGCCAGCCTGGCGAAGGCCTTTACGTGCTCAAGAACCAGATCATGCAGTTCGACTTCCGAATCACGCCCGACGAATGCCCGCAAATCTACCGCGTTCTCACAACGCGCGCGAACGACATCAAGCTGTTTAAGGCTTCTACCACGAGAAAGGTTGGACAGGAAATGAAGATCAACGGACCGACCCGCGAGATTGTGCAAGCTGACGGGAGCTATGTGAAGGAGACGCAGGGAACTGCGGTAGAGTTCACCGCCGAGGAGCTTCGCATCCTCATCGATGGCGGCATGGGCGACGTGGTCCAGCGCGCGCTCGAGCGCGCGGCGGCGGTAGACGCCATCGCGGTCAACGAGGGTCCTGTCAGGGCCATCGAGGCCCCACGAGCACACGGGACCATGAGGGATCATCGCCGACCGGAGGACGTCGCCCCCTTCGAAGCAAAGCTGGAGGAGGCGGCAGGCGAGGAGGTCGAACCCGAGCAGTCCGCGGCGCAGGACTTAGATCGGGATGAGGGTGACGGGGCCTCAGCCTCCATCCTCCAGGAGGTCGCAGAACAGGCCGACGGGCAGCTTGAAGAGCCCGTGGATGATCGCACTGAGGGTCCATCCGAGCCCGAATCCGCGATAACTGAAGACGCGGATCCCGACCACGCCGAGACGGATGGGCCCTCGCTGCTGGAGCAGGCCGCGGACCTTGCCATGGCGGGCGTCGAAGACGGCGGCGTCACGCGAGCCGTGGAGGAATCGGCACGCCTGCGAATGGAGCGCCAGCATCAGAGGGTGCGCCTAGCCCGCACCATCGAAACCCCCTCCGATCTTGATGACGCAGACACGGCGCTCGAAGAGGCCCCCGCCGCCGATCGAGAGGTCGCCGTGGAGGAGCCCGATGGCGCCCGGATGACCGAGCCCCTGGAGCCCGGTCCCGGCGCTGAAGACGACGAGGCCCCCTTCAGCGAGACGATCGAGATCCCCATGGAGGAGGCTATCAGGATTGAGTTCGCTCTGGCCGCGCGGGAGAAGCGCGAGCCCGGCACCAACCTAGACGCCGCAAACGCCAAATGGATCAGCGATCGCCTCGACCTCGACATGCCGTCATTCCTGGACGTCGCCAGTCACGCCAGTGAGTGGGCCAGGGATGAGCTCGGGTGCTCTCTCGAGGAGGCATATGGAGAGGGGTTGGTCGAGCTCGACCGACATGCGGCAGAGCTCCGCATCCTCATCGAGCGGGCCGCCGAGAGCGGCATCGCGGTAATTCCCGCGCGTCTGAACCAGGCGTAGCCATATGGAACGCGAACGCCTCGTCTCCGGCATATCTTCGCATGAGACGCGCTCTGCAAGGCGCGGCCTCGTTGAGAGGGAGTGGGACGATCTCACCCGCTCCGAACGCGAGGCGCTCGCGTCATCAGGCGACGAATATGAGATTGGCGGGTTTATAACCCCCGACCTCACGTTGCGCTCTGACGAAATCGTCGACGGAGCCGCGGCCGCTCGCCGACGCCTTCGCTCCAAGCGCGCTGGCGCATACGCGGCGCGGAGGGCCACGGCCGCAACCGCCGCCGCGGCCGGGACGGCAGCCGGAGGCGGGCAGAAGGGCATCGAGGCCCAATCGGATGAGCGCACCGTCGTCGCCGAGGAGATGGCCGCCCTTCGGTCCTACGAGAGGCACGCCTACTCCGCCGAGCTGGCAGCAGGCCGTGCGGGGCGCAAGGCGGCGCGAAGGCTCTCCGAGATCGCGACGGGCAGCGTCGATGAGAAGAGCGTGGATGGGGCCCGCCGGAAGATCGCCGAGCGACAAAAGCGCCGTCATTCGACCCGCAAGAAGATCGCCCGAGCCGCCAGCTCAGCTCGTGAGAACGGCCTCGCTGCCACAGCGGCGTCCATGCCCTCACATGTAGCCGGAACGATTAAAGCAGCCCTCTCCCCCTCCGCGCTCGCTGGGGGCGCCGCGAGACTTGCCCGCGGCGCCCTCCTCAAGCTCTCCCTCCTCCTCTTGCCGCTTGTACTCGGAGCCGCTCTCATCCCCTCTTGCGCAGCCGCACTAATCGCCGGCGCAGCATCGTCCGGGGCGGGATCGTCTCTCTCGGAGGTCGAGGGCGCAGTGTACGCCTTCCTGTCCTCTAAAGGCCTCGATTCGGTCCATGCAGCCGCCATCATGGGCAACATGAAGGCTGAGAGCGGCATGGATCCGCATCGAATCGAATCCAACGGGGTCGGTATCGGGCTTTGCCAATGGTCCTATGGCCGCGCGGACAAGCTCCGCGCATACGCGGAGTCCAAGGGGACCGAGTGGTACGACCTAGAAACCCAACTCGAGTTCTTCTGGGAACACGATGTGTACCATCTGGACTGGTCGGGATCCTATCGAGTCTCAGGGGGCTACGCGGACCCTTCCCCGCCTCCCGGCACGCTTGTGAGCGGCAGCAAACGCGGCTTTCTCACCGCCTCGACCGTCGAAGAAGCGACCGAGCAGTTCTGCTATGGCTGGGAGCGCCCCGGCTTCCCGCGTATAGATCAGCGCATAGCCTATGCAAGGGGCTACCTGGCAATCCTCGAGGGCTTGGGCGGCGGGGAGGACTACGCTTCCGCAACCGATGCTCAGCGGTCGGTGGTTGACGCTGCCCGCACTACGCCCTCGCCGGGCGCAGGTTTGTGCGCTTGGTGGGTTACAGATGTTTACTCCCGAGCGGGAGCGGGCCACCCAACCGGCAACGCGTGCGACATGTACTGGCGGTACTGCACGTCGAGTGACCGCTCACAGCTGAAGGTGGGCATGATCATCGCCGTCCCGACGCACCCTCACACATCTTTTGGCAAGACCTACGGTCATGTTGGGATCTACGTTGGAGACGGGAAGGTCATGCACAACGCTGGGACCATCGATGTGATGGATCTCGACAAATGGATCGGATACTACGGCCAAACCTCAACCCCGAAATGGGGATGGGGCGGCCCCGACCTCAGTGCGTCCTGAGCACGGCGCGCGATCTCATGCGGACCATATGATGAAAGGACTGAATGATGCTTGATCTTCTGCGAGCAATCTACGAGGAGCACGGCCGCGGCATCCGTCTCGCCCTCGTGACGGGCCTGGTCGTCCTCGGCATCGCTATCGCCGCCGGCGCTGCCCTCCTGGCCGCCAAGCATGGAGCACTTGAGCCACCCTCAGGCACAGGCGCGGAAGGGGGGACGCCCCTCACCGCAACCCAGCTCGAGGCCGTCGAAGCTTACGGCACGAAGGAGACCGAGTTCGTCCGCGCCCTGGAGCGCTGGTGCTGGGTCGGAGCGGACGCGACAACGAAGGTCACCTTTGCGGATAACGCCTATACCATCTCATCGGGAAACCAGATCCTCTCCTCAGGCAGGATGGCCGTCACCGCGCTCGACGGTCCCTCGATCGACCTCGAGGCAGGCCAGGCATCCGACGATGCGACACCGACCGTCGCGAGTCTCCTGCTAGATGACGGATCCACCGCGATAATCACGATAACAAAGTCGTTTGACGGCGGCACGGGGACCCTGACGCTCGAGAGTAAGAGCCTCGGGGGACAGGCCCTCCTCGTCTCCTCCATGCGCCCCGTCAGCGAAGTATCCGTCTCGGGGCTCGACGGAGGCCAGCTCGATGCGATTGACGAGGGGGCCTCGGCCGTCTTGGCCGAGCACGTCGGAGCATACGTGCGCGACACCTATCCGACGGCGACATCGGCCTCATGGGACGCGGGAGTCACCATCGATTACGAGGCCAAGACAATGGCTCTATCGTTCATGCTGGACGACGCTCGATCGACTGTGCTCCCCGTCGTGTATCACATGGAGTCCGACACATGTACCTTCGAGGGCGTGATGTAACGTGCGCGTCTGCATCGCCGAGAAGCCCTCCCTCGCCCGCGCCATAGCCTCATGTGTCGGCGCAGACTTCCGAGACGGAAACTCGCTCACGGGAAACGGATGGCGGGTCTGCTGGCTCCATGGCCATGTCATCGACCTCGCATGCCCTGACGAGTATGCTGGCCGCGGATGGGATGGACGCTGGTCTGAGCAGCAGCTTCCCATGATCCCCACGGACTACATCTGGCGGGCGAATGAGCAAGAGTCCCCACTCGTCGAGGAGATCTGCAGATACATGGACGATCCGACAACGACTGAGGTCGTCCATGCAGGCGACCCCGACAGAGAGGGCGAGGGCATCGTTAGACGAATCTTCAAAATCCACCCTCCGAAGGTGCCCGTGATGAGGCTGTGGGCTGCGTCGACCGAGCCCGCCGCGATCGAGAGGGCGCTCGCGAACCTACGGCCAGATGCGGAGCTCGACGGCCTCGGGGCGGCGAGCGATGCGCGAGCCATCGCCGACTGGCTTATCGGGATGAACGCCTCTCGCGCCCTCACGGTCTCCTACGGACCCACCGTCCATGCAGGGCGCGTCAAGACCGCGACGTTGCATCTCATCGCCGAGCGCACTCGCAGGAACAGGGAGTTTAAGGAGGTTCCCTTCTGGACGGTACGCGTGTCCTGCGGGGACGTCGAATACGAGACGCGCAGGTACGAGACCCGCGATGATGCCGATGCCGCCGCCGAGTCAATGAGAGACGAGCCCGTGTCTGTTGTCGCGGTCGAGCACAAGACAAAGCGTGCGCGCCCCCCGAGGCTCTACAACCTCAACGATATGCAGCGAGACGCCTCACGAGTCTACGGCATCCCAGCCGCGCGCTCCATGGCCGCAGCCCAAGCCCTTTACGAGGCAGGCCTCCAGACATACCCTAGGACTGAATCGAGGGCCCTCACAACCGAGGACGCCCGCGCTGCAAGGAACCTTATCGAGAAGGGGTCGCTGTCCGAAGTCGTCCCCGCCTCATGGTCCGCGGCCGCCCGTCTTGGAATGGATGCCGGACGGCTGGTCGACGAGTCGGCGGTCGCGGGGCACCCCGCCCTCATGCCGACCGCCCTGCTCACAGGCGCAACATGGCGTGGACTCTCGGATGATGAAAAGGCTATTTCCGCCTTAGTCGCCTCCAGGCTCCTCGCCGCCGCGACGGGAGCCGATTCCGTGAGAGAGATTGTCAAGGTAACCGCAACTATAGCTGACATCGAGGTGACCCACTCGTCCTCGCTGCTCGTCGAGACGGGATGGGAGTCCGTCGTCCCCAAGCCGAAAACGGAGGATCCCTCCATCCAACCGCGGTTCGAGGGCGTCGAGGCCGGAGCGGCGCTCAAGACGGACGCGGTATCCGTCCACGAGGGAAAGACCAAGCCGCCCTCCCTCTTTACCGACGACACGCTCCTCGCCGCAATGGCAGGCGCCGACAAGCTCGTCAGCGACGCATCCCTCGCCGTCGGACTCCGAGAGACGGACAGCCATTCCGGAGGCATCGGTACGCCCGCGACGAGGACAAGGGCGATAAGCGAGCTCGAGACCTGCGGTTACATCGCCAGGCGGGGATCGAGGATCTCGGCAACCGATGACGGGATCTGGGCGGACTCCATTGCCCCCGAGAATATGAGGTCACCAGACTTGACGGCATGGTGGGAGATCAGGCTCGGGCAGGTGGAGAACGGGGAGCTCGCCGCGGAGGAATTCATCCGGGAGGCGGAGGACACTTGCCGCTCCCTCGTCGCGTCGACGCTCGCCAACGTCGACCGAACAAAGGTCAGGACGCGCGAGGCACCCACAGTCGGCCCTTGCCCCCGGTGCGGAAAGCCTATGCGCGTGAACGTGGCGAGGACGTCATGCTGGTGCACAAGCAAGTCCTTTGGGCCGAATTGCGCAAGCGGCGACGGCTGTGGCTTCTCCTTCGCAGTGAGCGTGCGCGGACATAAGCTCACGGACGCGGAGATAGGAAAGCTCCTCTCAGGTAGGGGCGTCACGATCACATGCAGGAAAAAGGACGGAACCGGGACGTATCGAGCAAGAGTAACCATCGACGAGGCCAACCCTTACGGAACCTCGCTCGAGCTCCTCGGGCCGGGCGGATCGGGGAAGTCATCTCGCCGAGGACCTGGGGGAGCGGGGAGGCGGCGCAGATGAAGCCGACGGAAGGCCAGTACGCGCAGGAGCCGCAGCTCGCCAACTTCCGCGTCAGGCTCCGAGCCCGAATGAACGAGCTCGCCATCACGCCTCAAGAGCTCGCCGATGAGGTCGGCGTGACCAAGCAGGTGGTCTGGCTTTGGCTTGGCGGCCTACGCATCCCAAGCTCGGCCTCCCTCATCCGGCTCTGCCGCGCCCTCGACACCCCGGCAGACGTGCTCCTCGGGTTCGACTACAACGATTTCCTCAGACGCGTGCGCGCCTTCGCGGGAGCGCGCGCTGAGCGTCCTGCGGGGGCGCATTTCACGGCTGAAGACGAATCGACACGAAAAGGAGAAGAGCGCCCATAAAGGAATCAACCATGGCGGAAGGCGCCGCCGGAATAGCGAACACAGGCAGCTATCGGGAGTCCCGATGACCGCGCGGCGGAAGGCGACCGACGCCCGCGCCGGCGTCGCCGCTAAAAAGAAGCGGAGGGGGGCGCTCGCCCCTGCCGCTGGAGCGAAGAGCGCCCTATGGATAATCCGAGCCTCCTTCGGCGCGGGGGCGTACTGGTCGGGAAACGTCCTGTGCCAATGGGTGGTCGAGCAGGCGCCGCACCTCCTCGACCAGGCGAACCCCGCTGCCCCTTTGCCCTCGTGGATCGCCTCGCGCCTCGCCGCTGCCCCCCTCGGCCTCTCGCTCGAGGGCATGCCCGTATTCGCCGGGTTCGCTTCTCTCGCGTCGATGGCCGCGTACATCTATGCTCACAAACCCGATAAGGGGGCCATCGACCTGTCCCAAGTACACGGATCGCAGCGTTTCTCGACCATCGAGGAGCGGTCGGCCTATGCCCACACAGAGGACACGGAGGAATGGCCCAAGCCGTCGTGGTGTGAGCACATCCTCGACGATAACCTCATCCTTTCAGAAAACTCCATGGTCAGCGCGAGCAAGATACCAGACTTCACGCGCGAGGCCCAGGTCCCGAACCGCCACGTATACCTCATGGCGGGATCCGGTGCCGGCAAGACCTTCCGATGGGTCCGCAGCCAGGTCCTGCAGCTTCTGGGGAGCTACGTCTTCACCGACCCGAAAGGAGAGCTATTCAAAACGTTCGCGTCCTTCCTAGAACGCCACGGTTACGAAGTCGTAGTGCTGAACTTTCGAGACGAGAGCCACATGGCCGTCTCGTGCTGCTACAACCCTCTGCTCTATTGCGACGACATGACGGCAATCGCCAACGTGGTCGAGATGTTCCTAAACAACACCAAGGGCGAGAACTCAAGCGGCGACCAGATGTTCTTCATCAACATGGAGCGCAACTTCTACGTAGCGGTGATCGGCCTCTTTGTGTTCTGGTTCAAGAACACCGGACTCGCGGTCAATGACTGCAACCTGCCGGGCCTCATCGACTATCTCATCATGGCAAAGGCCGACGGGCCAGGAGGCATCAGCGAACTGGATCTCTGCTTCGAGGGCACCATAGAGAAGGACGGCATGAGTGGATTTAGGCAATTCATGTACGACCTCTACTCAAGTCCCGAAAAGGGGTATCGCAAGCCCGGGGAGACGGATGAGCAGCTGCGCGCCCGCGTCGACGCGGACATCACCCTCCCCGAGAACGCCGTTCTCAAAGCCTACAACCTTTTCAAAAGCGCTGCCGGGGACCCCGAGACCATGGCCAATGTGGTCTCGTCTTGTGCCGCCCGACTCCAGATATTCAACAACCCCGCCGTGCGTCGCCTCCTATCCACCGACGAGCTGGACCTCGACAGCATGGGCAAGCGGAAGAGGGCCCTGTTCCTCTGCACGAAGGACGACAAGGGAGCATACGACTTCATCTCCGCCATGGTGCTCAACCAGCTCTTCGGCCGCAACATCGACATCGCCGACGCATCGCCGTCGGGCCATGTCGATATACCCATTTGGTGCATTCTCGACGAGCTCGCGAACATCGGAAAGATCCCCAACCTCGAGAAGCTGGTCGCGACCGTCCGGTCCCGCTGGATCAATCTCGTGTCGATTGTCCAGGACGGAAAACAGCTCGAGGCGGTATACGGGAAGCAGGCGGGATCCATCAGGTCCAACAGCGCGATTTTTGAATACCTTGGGTCGTCGCTGTTCTCAGACTGCGAGGAGATCTCGAAGGAGATGGGTAGCACGACGAGAATCGCCACCTCCTACTCAAGAAACATCGCCGGAACAGGAGGCGGCGGGGTGACTGAGCAAAAGCAAGCGTACCAGGTGCCGCTCATGCGCCCCGAAGAGCTCTACAACTTCAACGAGGACGGCGTCGGACTCGCTCCGGATATGTGCCTCACCCATTACAAGCAGGGGATGTGGTTTCTCGATAGGAAGCCGGACCCGTTCAGGCATCCGCGAAACGGGGAGCTCGAGGACACCGACTACTTCGCATGGAACCGGAGACGCATGGCGGCGGCCATCCAGCGATCGACGGACCCTGCGACCGCCCCGGTCGCAGAGGGGCGAGTCGAGCATGTCCTCGATCCGGAGGCCGCCGAGATCGTCCGAATGAACCTGGCCCGCGCCGAGCTCGCGAGCGAGGTGATGGAAGGCCTCATTTGACGCAGCCCGGACGCGTCAACAAGTGTTGTCAGCTCCGGCCACTCGCGCCCGACGAGTACGCTGGCGTCGTCGGTTTCCCAGGATCGAGCGAGGAGCGTCAATGAACAAGCATAGCGTCGAGTCCCTTCCGATGACGCTGCTTCTCAAGGAGGCCTACGAGGCCTCCGCGGCGCTCGGGCCGGAGCCCGACGAGACGTCCCTCGAGAGGTACGGGGTCGCCATGGACGAGCTCGACCGCCGCTCGATCGAGGGGCGGAAGGGGGACCTTCACACCCATATCCAGACGGCGGCGGGCGTGCTCGCCGCCCGCCACTTCGGTGACGGTCGAGAGTACGACGGGATCATGATCGAGCTCGTAAAGCCGGACGGTACAGCGGGAAACGTGGCGCTCGTGGAGTGCGTGATGTCCGAAGGGACGACCACGGTCCACACGCTCGCCTTCGACGGGCGGGATGCCGACCCCGCATCCGAGGTCACACTCGACCCCGCCGGCGACGAGATGTTCTATCCGCCGCTCGGCTCGGCGCCCTCCTTGGAACGACCGTGCGGCAGGCAACCCGGAAGCGAAAGGCCTGACGACAGGAGAACGAGAGTGGGATACTACATCGAAACGATCGAAAGCACGCTCACGATCGTACGGAACAACTTCGATCCGGCGCTCGACGCCCTCCGCGCGGCCCCTATTGAAGACTGGGACTATATCGAACGGGAGGGCCTTACACTCCCCCAGGCCCTCGAGGAGATAGGCTTCGAGCTCGATGTCAGCGAGGGGGGCATCGACGCGCTCTGGCTCCCGAACCAAAAGGCCTCCGACGACCACGAACGCACGCTCATGGCGCTGGGGCCATTTGTGGAGCCCGGGAGCCGCATCGTCATCCAAGGGGAGGATTCCCAGCTATGGGGGTACTCCTTCGATGGCAATCGGGCCATCGAGTCGTCGGTCTCCTTTCATCTTGAGCCGATGGCGCAGGCGCAGCGACAAGGAACCGTCCGCCATACCTTGCTCGAGCACGACGCCCGCTCAGGGAGGGCGCTCATTAAGAGGGAAGGGGACCAGGTCAGCGAGTACGTGGTGGCAAGAGAATACGACCGAGCGACCGGAATCTGGAGCTCAGGGTCCTACCATTCGAATGCCGCCGCCGCGGCCTCGGAATACTATGGCGGAACCTACCTTGGCCCCGAGGCAGAACGCGACAGCCCGACCCCAGCCAGGGCCCGCGCTGCGACGGAGGGCCCCGTCGGAACGACCGCCCTACGGGAGCGCGCCCGCGCCGCACTTGACGCCCTCCCCCACGATCAGGGTGATCTCCAGCCCATGAGCCCGAACCGGCAAAAGCTTCCATGAGGGGCGAGCGTATCGTCCACACCCCTTCAACTTGCCCCCTGGCTAATCGGACGGCCTCTCTCGCAGCCGCGCCAGGCACCTCAACTTTCAAGCAATAGGAGGCCAATCTCATGCCCGCATCCCGCACCCCCCGTCGTATCGCCGTCCTAAGCGGCCAGGCCTCTCTTTTCGACTTCGCCGCCCCTTTGACCCCTCCCCTGAACGCAACAGAGGGGGAGGACGGAAGAAATCTTGCCGAGTCGCGTGGTTTGGCATATGATGCAATCATGGTGAATTCTGTCGAATTTGGCGGAGTTGTAGATAAGGAGGATCATCATGGCCGTATTCCTGTCGGATCGTCCATTCAGGGGCGCCCGGGAGACGATGTACGAGTTCCTGCTGCAGAGCAATCCGGATTACGTGAGGATGGCTCGCAAGGTGGACTTCGAGGAGTTCCTCAAGAAGAAGGAGCAGGACATGCTGGATCGGACGAGCGAGCTCCAGAGGGGCTACGAGGCGCAGCTCGGCTGCGGCCCGTCGCTCGCCGTCGAGGACTGGATGGAGAACCAGAAGCGCTGCGAGACGGCGCTCGCCATGGCGAGGCGTCGAGCGTTGGACGAGACCCTGATGGAACTAAGCGCCCTATAGCCGACTCCTCCCTCCCCCCAATCGACGCGCAGCGTGCTCGCAGCCCGCGCGAGCGGGCCCTGGCCAACATCGAGGCCCTCGAGTGCCTGCGCGAACTCGAGGAGGAGGGGGGCCGCGCCGCGACCCGGGAGGACATCCTTAAGCTCTCCGCCTACTCCGGCTGGGGTGGAGCCCCCGATGCGTTCAATGACGACTTCGCTCCCGGGACCTCATGGGATGGGATAAACCGCCGCCTCCGCGAGCTCCTCACCGAGGACGAGTACGCAGAGGCGCGAGCAAGCACCCTAACAGCCTTCTACACGCCGGAATCAGTGGCGCGGGCCATGTGCGGAACGCTGCGCGGGATGGGCTTCGGAGAACCGATGTCTACCGACAGGGTGCTCGAGCCCGGATGTGGAACGGGCAACTTCATGGCGGCCGCAGACTCATCCGGTCTCGAGGCCGAGTTCGACGGAATCGAGGTGGACAGCGTCTCCGCTCGCATCGCAGCGGTCCTCCACCCGCAAGCCCGCATCGTCAACGCCCCGCTAGAGGATTGCTACGTTTCGTCGGGAAGCTACGACGCAGTGGTGGGCAATGTACCCTACTCGGACGCCATAACCCTTCCCTCGCTCGACGGCAGCTCCGTCATCCCCATCCACGACCGCTTCATTCAGCAGGCCGTCGAATCGCTACGGCCCGGAGGCGTCGCCGTGCTTCTCACGAGCCGCTACACGCTAGACAAGACGAACGCCTCCACTCGACGTTGGATTGCATGCCGCGCCGAGCTTCTCGGGGCGGTGCGCATGCCCTCCGAGACATTCTCCTCGCAGGCCGGAACTGATGCGATTTCAGACGTCCTGGTCCTCCGCCGCCGCCCCGAGGTCCTGGCGGAGGTCCCCGAGAACACCCCGGGGACCTCCTGGCTCCAGACGACCGAGACAATGGCGCCCGACGGAACCACCATCCCCGTGAACAGGTGGTTCGCCGAGCACCCCAAATGCGTCATCGGGCTCATGGAGCCGAGAATGGGGCGCTTCGGATACACCCTATCAGTAAGGAGCGGACTCCAACCCGAGGAGATCGCCTCGCGCCTAGCGGATGAGATGGGCAGGATCGCGGCAGAACATGCCGACTCACACAGCCTGCTTGGAAAACGGGCCGAGGAGCCCACCTGCGCACGCATCCCGAACGAGCAGCAGCTCGTTTATGAGTACTATCTCGACGAAGCCGGGCAGCTTTGGTTCGGCAACGGAGAGGCGGTAGACCCCGTCGTGCTCGCAGAGCGCGACGCCATGAGAATGAGGGCCATGGTCGGCCTACGTGACGGCCTAAGGGATCTTCTCGAGCTCGAGCGCTCGAGCGACGACGAGGAGGCCGTAGAATCCGCGATCGGCCTCCTTCGTGCGCGGTACGAGGAGTTTGCCGAGCGCTACGGACGCGTCAACGACGCGAAGAACCTCCGTCTCTGGGAGAAGCGTCGCGACCACAGCATATCGTTCCTCAGGAACGTTGAGCGGACAGATGCGCGGGGGCGCTTCATCGAGGTCGGCGACGTCCTGCGCCGCCGCGTCCAAGCCCCGTCGGCGGCGGAGCCCACCTCCGTATCGAACGCGTCCGACGCCCTTGCAATATCCCTCGACCGCACCGGCGGCGTCGACATGGACCTGATTTGTCGCCTCATGGGCGCGACGCCCGCAGAGGCCCTCGAGAGCCTCGGTGAGGCGGTGATACTCGATCCTGAGTCCGGGGTGCCCGTGACGTCAGAGGCCTATTTCTCCGGCGACGTGCTCGCCCGCGCCGAGCGCCTCACCAATATGATCGAGACTGAGCTGCACGGAAGATCCCGAGCCATTCGCGAGAAGCTGGACGAGATGAGCGGTCTCGATGCCATCGAGGAGGCTGTTCTTTCCGCTGGGGCTGGGGAGCTCAAGAAAGCGCTCAACGGGATCGGGGGAGCTTGGGACGCATACTGCGACCCCATAGGGTCCGAGACCGCGGTCAACGTCGACGCCGCCGTGGCGGCCCTCGGGAATAGAAGCGCGTCCTGGCACCTGTTCAGGCCAAGCAGCTTCTTGCCGCTCCTCGATGACCTCAGGCCGGGCTGCAGGCTGACCGACGCCGAGGGGCATCCCCTCGGGCTATGGAGCGAGTGCGTCAAGCGTATAGGGCGTACATACGGCTCCCAGGGGCACACCTCCCCCTTCCTGATCCTGCGAGCCGCCGCGCGAGCGGACGTCGGGGTTGTAGACGCCGGCGCCTTCCGAAGCCTTCTCACCCATTCGTCCCTCCTCGATGACGGCATCGTGGTGAAAATGCTCCGATCGGTTCTGGATGAGGATTCGATGCCCTGGCTGAGCGGCTCCCTCGGCCAGTCGTCGAGAAGGTTCGTCCGCATTCGAGAGAGGACCCGGGAGGAGGTCGAGGGGCTCGCCGATCTCCTTCGCGCTGATCCTGACCTGCTCGACTACCTTGCGTTCTCCGCCGCCCGCTATGACGGCATCGTCGGACCCGGCATCAATCAAGGCGATCCTATCTGCTCGACAGAGGAGCTCGCAGCATGGCGGGCCAGACGGGCCGAGCTCGAGGCCCTGCAGACCGACGAGCCGGACCGAGCGAAGGTCGCCTCTCTCGAGAGCCTTCGAGACCGCCTCCTCGCCGCCGCCCCCGCCCCTCTCGATCCTGAGGAGGTGGCCGTCAATCTCGGCGCTCCGTGGATCCCGCCATCGGTCTATTACGAGTTTGCGAACGAGACTTTCGATTTCAGCGGCGCCTGGCACATGTCGCCCTCTGGACCATCGGCGTATGCCAAATGGATCGTCTCCAGATCCACGGAGACGGGGGCGTGGCAGGTGGTGCGCACTGGCGCCCCCGAGCTCACCCCGGCGATCTGCGCCAAATACGGGACGCCGGAGAAGAACCCATTGGAGCTGATGGAGTCGGCGATGAACGGCGCCAGGATCACGGTGACCATGCCGGACCCTCACCCTCCCGCGGACAAGCCTGACCATCGCGTGCCGGACCCCGCCGCCACGGCGGCGGCGTATGCCGCGCGCGATCGAATCAACGCCGAGTTCAAGCGCTGGTGCATGGCCGATCCCGATCGCGCAGCCATGCTGTGCGGAATATACAACCGCAGGTTCAACAACCTCTCCCCACGCACTTACAGCGGTAGCTACCTGACGCTCCCGGGCTCCAACCCGTCGATAGCCTTGCGTCCACACCAAAAAGACGCGGTGGCACGCGTGCTGCAGGGCGACTCCGGCACGCTCATCGCCCACGTCGTCGGCGCTGGCAAGACCTTCGCCTCCGTCGCCTCTATAATGGAGGCGCGCCGCATCGGGAAGGCGACGAAGCCGCTCGTCGTGGTTCCCAACCATCTCACGGAGCAGTGGGCGAGCGACTTCCAGCTCCTCTATCCCGGCGCAAAGACCCTTTTCATGACGCGCGCCGACCTCCGCGATCAAAGCGCCACGCGCTCCTTCTGGGCCCGCGCGGCGCTCGGAGACTGGGATGCGGTCATCGTCGCGCAGTCCCGCTTCGACATGCTGTCCCTTTCCGCTGACTACAAGATCCGCGCCCACAAGGAACGGCTTGACGAGCTTGTTCAATCCATCACCGCTGCGAAGGAGAGCGGCAACAGGTTCTCCGTGAAGCAGCTCGAGCAGGCGCGAGCCCGCGTCAAGGGGCAGATAGACCGCCTGCGCGAGAGGGGGCACTCCACGGAAGGCCTCACCTTCGAGGATATGGGCTTCGACTTCCTGCTCGTCGATGAGGCGCACGGCTACAAGAACCTCGCGGTCGCGGGGCGCTCGATCGCCGGCATGTCCTCGACGCCCTCGGCCAAGTGCGAGAACCTTCTCGATATATGCGATTGGATGCGCGAGCAGGGCCATGGCTCGAACATCGTCTTCGCCACAGGAACGCCTGTCTCCAACACGATGAGCGAGCTGTACAACATGGAGCGGTACCTCGCCCCCGACCTTCTCCGCTCGCAGGGTGTCTACTACTTCTCGGACTGGGCCCAGAACTTTGGCGAGGCCGTCCAATCTGTCGAGATGAAGCCGGACGGCAACGGGTTCCAGGTCAGGGAGCGATTCGCCCGCTTCCACAACCTCCCGGAGCTCATGAGAGGGTTCCATGCCTTCGCCGACATCATGACGAAAGACGACATCGAGCTCGACGTCCCCGAAGTCGAATCGGTGACCGTGGCCGTGGATGCCGACGAGCAGCAGCGCTCCCTCGTCAAACTGCTGGGCGCCCGCGCGGACCTGATCAGGAATGGCAGCGTCGATCCCAAAGTCGATAACATGCTCAAGATAACCTCAGAAGGTCGAGCCCTCGCCCTCTCCCCCAGGCTCCTCGAGGACGCCCCGGACGACGAAGCGGAATACGGACACGAGGGAGGAAAGCTCCGCGCATGCTGCGAGAACGTCTTCTCCGTATGGAGCGAGACGGGGCCCGAACTTGGGACTCAGCTGGTCTTCTGCGACGCCTCCACCCCAGCCGGCGGCCAGTGGAACGTCTATGGGGAGATCCGGGCCCAGCTCATCGCGATGGGAATCCCGGAATCCGAGATCGCCTTCGTCCACGATGCGAAGACCCCCGCCGCGAGAGACGCCCTGTTCGAGCGGGTCAACGCAGGCGAGGTGCGCGTCTTGCTCGGATCGACCCAGAAACTTGGGACCGGCACAAACGTCCAGAAGCGCCTCGCCGCGATACATGATGTTGACTGCCCCTGGCGCCCATCCGATCTCGAACAGCGCCTGGGCCGCATCGAGCGGCAGGGGAACATGTACGCTTCAGTCAAGGACTTTCGCTATGTGACCACCGGGACCTTCGACTCCTATCTCTACCAGACCGTGGAGCGCAAGCAGCGATTCATCAGCCAGGTCTTCACCAACTCCTCGCCGGCGCGCTCAGGAGACGACCTCGATGAGACGGTCCTGGATTACGCGACGATCAAAGCCGTGGCATCGGGAGACCCAGCGGTCCGCAAGCGCCTCTTCGCGGAGAACCGGCTCTCCGAGCTTGAGCTCGCTCGCAAGGCCTTCGACAAGAGCGTTAGGATCGCCACCGACGAGGCCAAGCTGAAGTACGGTCCCATCGTCTCCGAACTCGAGGCCAGGCTGTCCGCGGTGCAGGAGGACCACGAGGCCGCCGCACAGATATGCGGACGGATTGAGGCCGACAAGTCGGGGCGCCCCGGCACATGCGTCGTCGTGGGGGGAAGCTCGTATAGCGACCGCTCGCAGGCCGCGAAGGCGCTCGTTCAAGCCGCCTTGGAGCGGAGGGCGCCTGGCGACTATGAAATCGGGCGCTTCTACGACGCCTCCCTGCTCCTCCGAATCGATAGGAACCTCATTTCCACCCCCGTGATCAGAATCGGCCACACGCACGTCGCTCCCAAGCCGATCAGCCTCCAGACGAGCGGACCGGAGACGGCGGTCAGGCAGCTGGAGCGTCTCGTCCTTTCAGTGCGAGACGAGGCGCCAAAGATCGCCTCTCGCCTTGAGGCCGCCCGCACGGCCCTCGCCCAATCAGAGGCAGCGGCGGCGCGCGCATGGGAGTTCCAGGAGGAATACAACGAGCTCCGTGCCTCTCTCTCGCGGCCACAGAGACCTTCGAGGCCCGAGAGCCTGGACCGGGGATCGGTCGGCACGGCCGCGCTGAGGGAGAGGGCGTCTGGCGCTGCGGCCCATCACAACCCGATCGCAGAGCGCGCCGCGGAGGCACGCACATGGAAAGGCCACCGATAGGATGAGCGAGGAGCAGAGAGGAGTAAGAGAAATGGCAGGAACACGTACGCATCTGCTCAACATCTACGAGGAAGGCAGCCCTGAGCGCCCGTTCACGGTCGAGCAGGAAGGCCTGTCGCCCGCCGACGCCATCGCTCGCCTCCTGAAGGAGGCGCCAGACGGCCACCCCACGGCCGCCCGAATCGAGGCGGTGCCGGAGTTGGGTGGCTACCACGTCGATTGCCGGAGGGGAGAATCCCCCTACGGGGACGAGTGGACCATGAGGATCACGGCACCCGATGGCACGACGCACTTCGAAATCGGCATCCCTCTCCCCCATCTCAACCGGGCCCCCACGGTGACGTTCGAGCCTTTCGACGTCCTCCTGGCGAGGCTTCGTGAGGGAGGAGGGGCTCTCGACATAGCCGGACCGGAAGTCGACAGGCTCATGGCTCATCTAAAGGATGGAAAGGATCTCTACGATCCGAAGGAGGGCATCTACTTCGACTCTTATCTAAACGAGGACGATCCTCGGCTTGTGATCGCCAACGTGCCCGTCCAGGACTTCGCCGCAGCAGCGGATGATCCTACGGCGGACGGCATCCTCATCCCACACGACGTCGCGCTCGGTCGTGGAACGGAGACGATTCGGGACGAGGCGGAGATGAGGCTCATGGTCACGCGCTCCGCACGACGACTCGTGGACGCCTCCCGCCCGCCGGGCTCCCTGAATGGATTCGTGGACGCCTCCCGTGCCGCGTCCGCCCTGCGCCACAGGCTGGATGATCGCTACTCCATTGAATTGCAGGTGGGAGAGCGCGTCGTCGGCATCATCGTCCTCGCGGATTACGCGCTGGATGCCGAGCGCTCGGTCATGGAAGCCCTCGAGGACGACGGGCTGACCCTGACGGCCGTCACGGATGGCCTCCCTTCGCCAATGGAGCCCATCGTGCCCGTGCGCGTCAGACCCGCCATCTCTAGCGATCTTGGGACCAAAAGGGATGTCACGGTCGAGGTCGCATCCGACCTTAATCCCGGATTTGCCGAGGCGGTCTATAGGGCGCGTTTCGACGCGGACCCCGATGGATCCCTAACGGAGAAGAAGGTGGAAGGGCTGACCTTCGCGGAGTGGCTGAACGCGGAGCGAAACGCGAGGGCGCCCGAGAGCCTGGACCGGGGATCGGTCGGCACGGCCGCGCTGAGGGAGAGGGCGTCTTCCTCCGCGCGGGCGCTGGCGGAGATCGCGCCCCCTCCGCATAGGACGGCTATACGGCGGTCGTAAACAAGTGTTGTCATCGATCGCGTCGGCATCGCGAGGATACAGACTTCTTGCTAGAGGCGCCATGGGAAAGGGGTATCGATGCGTAACGCCTACAGACCGCCCTCCGTGGCCATACGTCGCCACATCGAGGCCGCAAAGAGCATCAACGACCCGATGGATCCCGTCTGGTGGCACGAGGTGGCGAGCGCGCTCCTCGTCCTCTCTCGCGCAGAGGCGGCGGTCGATGATGAACTGGTC
This sequence comes from Collinsella sp., assembly GCA_034088265.1. Taxonomy (GTDB): domain Bacteria; phylum Actinomycetota; class Coriobacteriia; order Coriobacteriales; family Coriobacteriaceae; genus Collinsella. Next base: position 23,637 of record JAXDWR010000015.1, read on the forward strand.
GTTGACCTATACGACCAATACAGGAGTGCCCACGAGAGGAGCGTTGGGATCCTGCCGCCCGCAGCGCGGACGGCTCCCCAGATCCCCGAAAGCTGGTTCGACAGCATCGAGAGCTCAGCGACTCTGATTGAGAGGGCGGGAAGGGCCCTGGCGGCCTCCAGAGGCATGCCCTGGGGCCAAATTACGGAACCCGGAAGCAACGAGGATGCGGACGATCGGACGGCACGACCGTCCGGGAAGGAGTACGCCATGAACGACCAAAATGAGCGGACGAAGGTCTATTTCGAGAAGCAGATGGTGAGCCTGAGCGATCCCAGAATCGGGGCCGGCGGCAAGGAGTATAGGTTCCTGAACTGCTCCCTCCGGCCGGGCACCGAGATCGGCGGGCGGGACGCATCCTGGTTCAGGCTCTCAACCATCGCGGCGCCATGGCATGAACAAGACATTGCCGATCCTGCGCGAGACCGAATCAAAGTCGAGCTCGACGCGGGCTCGATGGTCACGCTGAAGCGCTGGGACGCCGCGACGTCGAGCGAGGAGGAGATCGCCTGCACGCCGACGGAGCTCGCTGATGCCATCCTGGCGCAGAGAGAGGCATTCAACGAACAGCACGCCACGCTTGAGTTCGCCTCCTCCATGGTGAGCTTGAGCGAGCCCAGGACAGGGAAAGGGGGGAAGGAGTTCCGCTTCCTTGAATGCAAACTCTTCCCCGGGACGGAGGTCGCTGGACGCGACGCCTCGTGGTACCGCATGTCGCGCATCGCAACGCCTGCCCAGGTCGACGCAATGAAATCAGGGGCTCCAAGGATCAAGGTCTACATCCCCCGCACCGAAGAGGTGGAGCTGTCGAGGTGGGACGGGGAGACCGGACGCGCCGAATCGTTCACCGCAAGCGCCGAGGACATCTCCCGAGGGATCAAGTCCCAGAGGGCTGCCTACGCAGCCAAAAAGAAACCCGACAGCCTTGACGCCTCCTGCGTCGGGACCTCTGCACTCAAAAAGAGCGCCGCGCAGGCGCGAGAGACCAGCCCCTCAGGCGCCCAGCAGTCCCCTAGCCACAGCATCGGCAGATAGGCATTTAGGAGGAATCTGGTATGGATGGTGCCATCAGCCACGCCGCGGAGCTGCTAGGAGAAGAGACCGTCGAGCAGATCATCGTGAAGGCGGCATGGGAATGGAGCAGCAACACGTCGAGAGACGCCCTGGAGCGCGTCATCACGCTCGAGAAGCGTGTCGATGTCATATGGGGGCCGGGGGACTATCGCGAAGAGAACGCCATGAGCTCCTGCCTGATGGACTATTTGGGTGAGCTCGGGCTCGCGGAACGCGCTTCGGACACGCTGTGCATCCCCATCGAAGACCTGAAGCCCGACGACCTTCTCGCATTCGTCACCAACGAGATAGAGGAATCCTACCTTGAGATGAATCTACCCTACCTCCAGGAGTTCCTATGCTCAATCGAGATGGGTGTGCGCGACGGCATGGCGGAGGCCCTTAAGCAAGGAGGCCCGCCCCTCCAGGAGCTCGCTGAGGACATTGAGGACCTTGATCCGGACTCTATCCATAGATGGCTCGATGAGCACTACCCCATCTCGGTCAGTTTCGGCGTCGACGAGCATGCCCGGAAGCTCGACGAGGTTCCCGTCACCATCCTCCTCTCAGGAGATCGCGATTACGAGATGACCTCCATGAGGCATGTTTCGAGCTCGGCGAACGTGTTCCTCGACGGCGGGGCGAGGTCCTTTATCGATCGGGAGTTCATCGGCGAAGACGGACGATTCCGCGTCCCGGCCTGGTGCGCGAACAACGCCCTCTCCTGGCTCTGCGAATCCCAGGGAACCACGCTTTCGTCCGTCGTCAATGGAGACGACCACTCGGATTTCGCAGAGTCGCTCCGAACGGAGATCATCGAGGCCTCGGCCGCGGTAGAAGTCTACCCAACGCTCGAGATAATGGCGACCACCTCATATGCCGACGCCCTCGCGCTCGCCGCGGCGTCCCGTGGGCTCGGCTACGCCGAAAGCACCTTCTCCCCCGACCTCTCCCTCGTCGCCCCGGGCGGCGACGATGCACCAGTCCTGGGCATCGTCTGCAACGTCTGCGGAGCCGGAGGCCTCTTGGAGATCAGGCTCGACCGGCCCCTCCCAATCAGGGCCGAGAACGTGGCGCGCGTGCTTCCAGGACCCGCCTTCGGCACCAGAAGACAGAAGGTCGCCTCGCTCTACACGCCAGAGTGCATATTCGGTCTCGACAGTGGAGCCTGGCGCGGGGAACTCAAGGAGCTAAAAAGCGGGCAGACAATCGAAGCCGGAGCCGTTGAGAGCGAGAGGGCGGCGATCTCCAGCCCCCCGTCCACAGGGCGCCGAATGGGCAGATAGGAAGACCATGAGCGAAGCGATAAACAGCTCGCATCCTCTCAAGTCACTCGATGACGTGGGTTCGCCGGCTGAACTGGCCTGCTGGCTCGACGAGGCGATGCGGAAGCTCCGCGGCGCGGCCCGCGATTGGCCGGCGTGCTGGGGATGGCAGTACAGGATAGGCGACGGGGGCTACGTGAGCGAAGCTGCATGGAACGCCATAATCCCCTCAGACTCGGCCTCATCCCTTTTCATAGCCAGCTTCGGAGACGAGCCCCTGGAAAGCCTCTTCTTGCACCGACTGGACGACAGCTGGCTCGATGCCGCCGCCAGGGACTACATTGATTCGAGCGGGTGCGAGGTGTTCGGAACCGAGATCTGGCCCGACGAGGACTTCTCCGACCAAGAGCTCAGGGAACTCTCCTTCGAGAGGCCGGACCTCTTCACGCCCAGCAACCTCGCCTCCCTCCCATCCCTTTCCGCCGCGATCGAGGGGCGGGGGCCGACCCGCAAGCACGGAATGAAGGTATAGGCAATGCAACTGACTCAGACAAGAGACTTGGATGCGGGACTCTGGACGGAATGGCTCGCCGTCATGGTCGAGGACCCATCTCGCGACTCCGAGGGCGCGCTGTCGATCGCTCGATGGAGGCTCGAAAACGGCTTTGTCGACACATCCCAGCTCGTATCAGCCGCCCGCCTCGAGAAGTGCCATCTCGAGCGTCCCGAAATCGATGGGATCCACTTGAGGGTGCGCGCCGGGGGATCGGATCCGAGGCGAGCGAGAACACCCGTCGTCGTCGAGATGTGGCCAGCCGCCCTCTGCAAGGGCGTCGAAGCGGAGCCCTTGGAAGACATGCGCATCGACATGGGCGATCCCGTCCTGATGGACGCCTTCGTCCGCGCCACGGAGAGACTGGGCAGCAGCCTCGACGGGATTCCCGACGCGGTCCACTACATCTTCTCAACCCATTTCGGACTCGACGACGGAGAGGGGTTCGACCTCCCTCCGCTCCCGAGCGGTGATGTGAGGCGCGAGCTAGCCGAGATCGCGAGGGCGGCCGGTCGGCTCTGCCGGCGCATGGAGACGGCGCTCAACGAGGCCCTCCCAGAGCGCTTCTCCACCGTGCGCGAGATGCCGAGGAAGCGCCTTCCCCCGCGCCGTCGTGATAAGGCCCCGGCGTCTTCTCAAAGCCGGCCCGTTCCCGCGATGGAGATGAATTCCTCTCGTTTGCGCCAAGCCGCAGCCTCGGGCGTAGCGCGCGCACGCCAGCGTGAGAGCGCGGGCCGACCGGCCGAGCCGGGAGGTCCCGCCCGCGCATCCTAACGCTGCCGTTGCTGCTACATCCTGCTACATCCCGCTACATCCTGCTACATTCCGATGATACGGGACGCCGCCCATCTCGGAGGATAATTTCCCTGTTAATCCTATGCAATGGCATTGGAGGGGCGCCATGAATCTCGTGCTCAACAATTTCGACAGGCTCGGGCGGCGGCGCCCCCGCGCGCGAATCGAGGACGAACTCGCCTGCTCCCTGGAAAAAATCATGTGGCGAGAGGGCATCAACCAGCGACAGCTCGCCGCCATCATGGGTGTCTCAACGTCAACCCTATCGGGATTTCTCACCGGATCCCGCCAGCTTCCCATGAGGGCAGTGGTGGCCGTCGCAGACAAATACGACATCCCCGTCACCGCGCTCCTGGGCCGTTGACAGATAGGAGTACTTATGGACGAAATCAAACCGGGCGGCGCGACAGATAGTCGCCCCGCATTTGCGCGTCGCGCCGTGCTCGCGGGACTGGGCCTCGCCGGCTTCAATCTCATCGCCGCTCCGCTTGGACCCTTCGGTGTCCAACCTGCCCTTGCGGCCACTGAGCTCGACAAGTGGATCGTGGACCTTCAAAGCACGAGTTCGATCGCTCGCCAGATTTCCGAGCACATGATCCACAGGAACTCGCCACAGAACTACACCTGCTACTGTAAAACCACGCTGACCTTGCTCGCATCCATTACGGGCTGGTGGACGACCACAAAGACCTTCATGTGCACGAGAGACGACGGCCAGGGCGCGTACCAAGTCGCCTATATCGGTCCGGACTACCGCTCGATCTCCGGCTGGGGCAGCAGTATGAGCCAGAACGCGAGTTTCGCACTGACGAGGGGCGGCACATATCGCATAGTTGGCGATGAAAGGGACTTCCGAAACGGGACGTCGGTTGCCGCCTCCTGGAAGTTCACGCTCGTCATACCGTTCCTTATAGTCGCCACTGCCGGCGAGGGCGGCAAAATCGCCGGATCGGGCAACGTTTATGTCAATCCGAAGTCCTCGCAGAAGTTCACCATGACGCCCGACGCCGGCTACGCTATCAAGGACGTGACGGTTGACGGAAAGAGCGTCGGAGCGAAGGATAGCTACACATTCACGAGCGTCTATGACAACCACGAGATAACGGTTACGTTCGAGCCCGCGGGCGAGGCGCACTTCATGCTGGTGGACGGCGACGGAGATGTGACCGAGGTATACAAGACTGGAGAGCTCAGATCATCGACCGTGAGCGCCGGCGACCGGCACTTTATCGCAGCCGAGAAGGCGATCTCCGACATATACGCCGCGGATGGGTTCACCGTGGGGCCGAGCTCGCTCGATTCGTGGTATCCCGGGTCGAAGGACTTCGACCCATCGGTGTTCAAGGGGGCGAAGTTCACCTCTCAGGTAGTGAAGGGCGACATATATATCTGGTGTAGAGCCTGGACCCGTTACGTGTACTTCGTTCCAGACAGCACGAACATACGTGACTACGTGTTCCGTTCGCCCAAGATCCCCATCGACAATACCTACACGTTCCCGCTCGCTGCAACAAGCGCCGCGATTAAGCCTTGCTGCAACCTTAATGCAAACCATGGACAGGAAAACTCGACTGGATTCACGGGATGGCACCGCGAGATGGATCTCTCCGACCCCGCCATGGATCAGATTACAGTAACGGCGTCGGCGTCGGGCAATCTGATCCTCTATGGGCGCAATCGACTGTCGCTGAGGTTCGACTACTCAGACGACACGGAGCGACGGGTCGGGGCAGCGGGCGATTACCGCACCGCGCCAATGTCAGACGCCCCGATCTATGAAAATGCCTTCGCCCTGCCCGATTTTACCGGCAGCGAGGAGAACCACGAGGCATGGGGCCCAGATGGCACAGAGAAGGTCTCCTTGCCACCGATCGGTGACGACGGAGAAGCGCACACGGCCATCTATCACGGCGAGCGAGCGAGCGTCCCGCTCGGCAAGCCGGTATACGAGAAGCTCCCCGATGGACGATGGAGGTGCTTCGTCGCCGAGGGCTGGAAACCGGCTTCCGCATCCGTCCGCACCGTATCCGCCCGCTCCGATTCGTCTATTACGGCATGGACGCCGATGCGAGACGAGACGAGACTCGTCCGCTGGCGCGAGCGCAAGGTGGATGGAACCGAGGCGTTCGTGCCCGGATACAACCCTGAGGCATGGATGTAGAGCCCGATAAGAACAGGGACGCGGTCCGTCCGCGTCCCTGTTCTTATATTGTGGTATTCTTATATTATGGTATATGTATATGGAACAAGCCTGGCCCAACCGTAGGGGACCAAGCAAGCATGGCGCCAATGACGTTCGAACGGAGGACACGATGATGGACGATCAGCTCAAAAGGGACGAGGCCCCAGAGGAACGAGACGCCGCGGAGATGGAACCGGTGAGCGATGACGAGGCAGAAGAGTATTCTGGTGCCCGTCGCCATCTACACAGCGTCACGGCCGCCATCATGGGACGGCCCCTGACGGCGGCCATCGTAGCCGTAGCGGTCCTTAGCCTAATCGGATGGGGCGTTAGCGTTCTCCTGGCGAATTCCCCCGCACCGATCGAGACGCGGGGCAGCACGCCGCCCAGCGTCAAAGAATCGAAAGAGGGAGACGAGACAAAGACGCACAAGGTCGCCGTGACGATCGGCGCAGAGGGCTGGAAAGCCGGAGATGGCTCATTCGAAGTGGTCTTTAGCAGGGAAGATGGCGACAAGGTGTCATCGGCGACCGTGAGCCCGGAGCAGCCGGCCACAATTGAGCTCCCCGATGGGGCCTACAGCGCCGCAGTCGGTGGCTCCCAGTCCGCTGATGGCAAGACCATCTGGGTCGTACCGCAGGAGAACCGACTTGTGGTCGACGGGGCAGATGTGGAGCTCTCCATTGTCGCGCAAAGGGTTGATGCCGAAAGCGAGCAGGCGATTGACAAGGCCATCGAGGCGCTGCCCGAGGGTCAACGCGAGGCGGCGCGAACGGCAGCCAAAGCCGTTCAATCTGGCAACACCTCGCCGTCCCCCTCGGCACCGAAGAAGCCCTCAGCCCCCTCGGGCTCCGGGTCATCGTCATCCAGCAGCAAGGTATGGGGAATTGTCAAGGAAGCCGTCTACGAGCAGAGGTGGGTCGATCCTGTCTACGAGCAGAGGTGGGTCGAGGCCGTCACCGAGCGAGTCAAAGTCGGCGTCTACTATGAGCACTCTGACGGCTCAATCTTCTACGACGAGGCCTCCCTCGAAGCGCATTGCTTCGACACCGGTAATTACGCTTTCTCAACCATGCCCCTCTACGAGGACAGGGTCGTCGTGCCCGGTCATTACGAGAGCATCTTGGTGAGCGAAGGCCATTACGAGACCGTCAAAGTCTCGGACGCCGTTTACGGATGGATAGAGAAGTAGGCAAGCGAGCGGCGAGGCGCTTGCATACATGAGCTCTTCGCTCTATCGAGAGGGCGTCCCGCTATCACGGGACGTCCTCTTTGTGCCCGCCTGGTTCCGTCAAATTGCCGCGTGTCCTATACCGGGGGGTCGTTTTTTAGGCCCGGAAAAAGCCTCTCATCGCCTCATGTGTCTTTAGCTGCGCAAACGCGGCGGATTGCGGCCATCCGTCATCTTCTCAGCATACTGATTGAACAGGTGAGCAACGATGCGCTCCTCATCGCCGTCGAAATCGACTCCGTAAGCAGCTTCGACGGCCGCATCGAGTTCGCGATGCGCGCGCATCAAGTCGGGGAAGAACGTCTCGTTATCAGGGTCGTACATATCAGAGAGGGTAGCGCCCTCTTGGGCGGCACGCGCATCGAGCACCGCTTGGGCGCACCGCTCGATCTCTCCGCGCTGGGCGTCCGTGGGCTCAGGCCATACGAAGTTGTTGTCGACGATAGCCCGTGCTATCTCGTCGGTCATCTGGGGGATGACGATGGACGCATCCGAGAAGAGCCCTCCGTTCACGTAGGGGAATGCTGCAAGCTCCTCGTCCATGTACTCGTCGCGCTTGGATATAGGCGTGTCGATGACGCGGAAGAGTTCCATGCCACCCTGCACGAATCGCTGCAGAAGCGGCGCCGCTCCCCTCCCTGCGTCCCGGAGAGGATCGTCCTATGGCAGTTCTTACAGGTGAGCAGGTACCTCCCCGGATGGTCGCGTACCAGAAGCCACATGGCCTCAAGGAGGTTAGCGGGCATCGACGCGGGCTCTATCTCTCTCATGGGCTCGCCGCTGTAGGTGAGCTCTGGCCTGAACAGCACCCTGTCAAAGGCTCGCAGGAGCATGTCCGCCGACTCGCGCTGAGAGCAGCCATCCTGCTCGCGGAGGCCCATGTACCACCACTTCGCGATCAAGGGGATCGTATCCCTAGGCTGGAAGGACCCCTCGACCTGCATGGCCTCGACCGCGGTGAGGAATACCACGGATTCCTCCGTCCTCAGATGGTAGTTGAGGAACTGCTTCGTAAGGGTGCTTTTCTTGATGCCCGCGACGCTTCGATAGAGGGGCCAGATGACGTCCGCGCTCCTCTTGAACGTCACGTCGTTGAGAAGAAGGCTGTCCTTACGGAAGTAAGGGTTGAAACCGATGGGAATCACGAAGCAGCTCCCGCCCATCGCATCGCGCTGATGGGCGGTCTCCGGCACAGCGTGGCTGAACCCGGCGGCGGTAAGGACGTCCTGCTCTTCCGGGTTCTCGCGAAGGAGTCCTCCGATCCTCAGGATGATGGAGAGGACGTTCCTCGCGAACACCCAGTCCTGAATCGGCTCGACGAGGAAACGGTACTGGTCGTCCGCAAAGGAATAATCGCGTGCGCTGTCGAAGCCGTACGTTTCGACGGCGCGACGCGTTGCCGCCTTCGCGACCCTCCCCGTCTGCGAGAACTCGAACCCTGAGGCCCCCTCTCTCGCAGCGTATGGGTCGAAGAAGCATTCCTCCAGCAGTCTCTCGGCATCAGGAGCTTCGAGCTCCAGCACCCGCTTGCCGTTGCCCTGCAGCTCGCTCGGCTTGAAGCACTTCCCCTGCATCCCCCGGTCGGATGCGGTGCTCAGGGCCATCGTACCGAGCTGCGCGGCGGCCTCGACGAGCGTCTCGACGTTGCGAGCCATCAGGAGTCTGTTCAGCGCATCGGGGTCCACCGGTTCGAACGGCCGGTCGAGCTCCTCGACGGGAACGAGGCGGACTATGGAGTGCATCCCCGACCGGGGGTCCATGGCGATGTGGATGGGCTCTGTTCGCAACGCTCTCCCTCTCATCGGGAATACCCTGTTAATTGTAACACCGTATATATGTTGACTCTATGAATCCGTCCCATGGATGGGACAAAAAAACTGCCGCACCCTTCGCGATTCAAGAATACGGGATGTAAGGGGCGCCGCAACGCTGCGACTCGCGACGGCGCTCTCCACCCCATGAGAAGGGAGACACCAATGAATCCAATGAATCGTTGGAACCTGGCTATGGCGCGCGCTGCCGTCGCGCCGCATGCCGCCATGGACCGCGCCAAGCGAGCCGCCCTGTCCGCCGCCCGCGGTCAGGGATCGACTGAGTACATCATCCTGGTCATCATGATCATCGTCGTAGTTATCGCCATCGTTACCATCTTCCGCACGCAACTCGGCGAGCTCGGAAAGAGCCTCAATGAGGTCTTCCAGCAGATCACGACCACCATCACCACCGAGGTGACCCCTTAACACCTTCGTTCCTTATATCTCTTCATCCCTTTCAAAATAGCCCGGCGCGCCATCGCGGTGTCTCCGAGCATCTCGAGCCCGCCCCCGCGGTAGTCGCCTTGGTTTCTCCAAGCACGGGGGCGGCTCCAATTCGCACATTCGCAGAGGAGGAGACACATGATCCCGCTGGCGCCCCTCGTCGCCGCACTCGTCGGATGGACATCGACGCGTGCATGGTCCCACCGCGCCGTCTGCGGCTTCAGCGAGTCCGACCTCGGTTACCTTGAGAACCGCTCCACCGCGTTCGCGGCAGACCGAGACGCTTGGCTCGAGAGGGTCAAGGAGGGAATCAGGCTCGACACCGTGAGCCCCGCGATCGCCCGCCGCCTCATCGAAGCCGGCGAGCTCAGCGACAAGGAGGGCGGAGCAGCCCTGACGGGCGCCTATGCGCGCCGCTTTGACGCACGGCCTATGAGCCACTTGGCCTCCCTGCCCATCTACGCCGTAGCGTCCTTCTTGGGCTATGCGGCCGCGGGAGGGGTGGGCTGCGTCCTCGCCGTCTCTGCGACCTGCCTCGCTGAAGTCGATGACTCCTTCCGCCTCGTTCCGGTTCCCTTCGTCTGCGCGGAGGGAGCGGCATCCGCGCTCTGTTTCTGGCATGACCCAGTTCTCGGACTCGCATCGCTTGCCGCGCTGACCCTTCTCGCTTGCATCCCCCAGGCCCTCGCAAAGCGCGTCGGCGCTGAATGGGGGACAGGGGACACGATGGCCATAGCCATCATGCTCAGCGCGCTCGCCCCGAGCATCGCTGGACTCAGCGTGTTTCTCGTTACGCTAACCACCCTGCTCGGTTGCATGCGCCTCATGGGAGCGCGGACCGTCCCACTCTGCACCGTCTCCCTCGCCCCCTTCCTGGCGGCAATCGTCGTCGCGGGGGTCTTTTCATGAGCGCTCACCGAATCGCCGCCAAGGGACAAGCGACGGTTGAGCTTGTTCTCATCACCCCCATCCTTCTCCTGCTGCTCCTAATCATGCTCGACGGGGCCGTTATGGCCAGTGCGATCCAGACCTCCTCCTCGGCAGCGGAGCAGGCTGCAAGAGCGATGTCCCATGAATCGACGTTCATGAGGCCGATGAGCGAGGAGGAGCTCGTCTCGTATCTGGATGCGTCCCAGGAGGTCAGCGCGGCCCATGAATGGCACGTCAAGGTCGAAGACCTTCCGAAGCTCGACTACAAATCGGCAAGCGGAGAGGACCTCTGGTACTACAGAAAGGGCTTCGAGGTTACATGCGTCGTGAAAGTCCGTCTCCCGCTGCCGCTACCCGACATCGATGGGATGACAGAGGACGGATCGGTGATCGTCCGCTCAACCTCCTCGTCCGTCCTCGCCGTCGAAGCAGCAACCACAGACGGGAGCTGGGGATGACCACGATCACTTTGTCTAGGCTCAACGCGTCCTGCCGCGGGCAGGCGACGGTGGAGACCATCGCCACGTTCATCCTGATGCTCGTCATGCTCCTAGCCGCGTTGGCTGTGGGGTTTGCAATGTTTCAGCGATCGCAGGTCGATTATGCGCTAGCCAACGTCGGGGTCTGGCTCCCATCCGAGCTCAGTGGAGACGACGATGCGGACGTCAAGGACATGGTCGTACATGCGGGCCTTTTCATCGACCCGGACTCCATCACAGTCAAAGACGCCTCGATCGTGTATACGGTCGACACCACCGTCGAGCTCGATAGCCATTATGCCGGCATCTACGCTGAGGGCGCGCAGGACGCACAAAGCTCGGTCGGGAAGATGAGGATCAAGGGCACGGTCATCTATTCCTACCAGAATATACTCACCGGATTCGCTCCCGAAACCTATACGCGGTCGATCGATCGGACCTTCTCCGCCGCCCGCAACTTCCAAGTCTTTTAGGGGGTCCGTCAATGAGATCAAGAGTCACAGCTACAGAGCGGGGCCAAGTCGCGGTCGGGTTCATCTCCCTGTTCGTACTCGTGCTTGCCGCCCTCGCAATTGGCTATGGGATCACAAGCGCCTTTGCCTTGCGCCAAGAGGAGGACATGCTCCTCCAGTCAGCGCAGGAGTTCGTCATCGCGCAGGCTGATTACATCAAGCACGCGCGAGACGGGGCCGGGTCTCTTTCAGCTTCCGAGGGCGTTGGGAAAATCGTCTCCGACTATCTCGGCAGCACCGGTGCTTCGGGGAGGGTCACGATCGAGGTCGTTGAGATGCCACGCTCCATGACCGGGAACGCCGATCGCATCGTCGGCGTCCGCCTCGCCATCTCGCATCCGCTGACGGCGGGGGCGTTTTCCTATTTTGGCGTCGACCGCTTCAACGTCGCATCCTCTCGCACATTCGTCGTCCATCCCTACTCATCCCAACCGCTCCCCGAGCCGCCAGCATGGAACGCTGGCGCATGGTGGTCATCGGAGAGCACATGGAGGGATGGCAACCTCGTCGAGGGCACCACGGCATCATCCGATCCCTCGCCATACAGCTCGGCGCCGTCGGAAATCGTCGACGCAATGGAAGGCGCGCTCGCGCGCACCGGCATCTAAGAAAGGAACTTCTAATGACACGTGATGATTTGGCACGAGAGATGAACGAGGCGGCAAGCCGCGGCGATTTCGAGCGGGCGCGCGCTCTCAAAGAGGAGCTCGAGCGAGTTGAGAACGGAGTACCGGATGCGACGAGGGAGTCTCACTCCTCTCTCTTCGACCGCATCCGAAACAAAGAGCAGGAAGGTGGCGAGCCCTCCCGTGGGGTCGTGAGCACCGCCGCGACACCTGAGGCAGCCCGTGCGCGGGCGGCGTCTATGAGTTCCGCGTCTCGAGAGCGCTCGAGCCGGACCCTCATCCTCGTTGCCGCGGCGTCTATAGCCCTCGGCATCGCCGCGGTGGCATTCACCGGCGCCCGCCTCGTAACGACGCAAGCCGAGATCTCGAAGATAGAGTCACAGACATCCGATTACCTAACCGTGACCAGCGAGCTCGCCGCCGGATCAGTCATCACGGAGGGCGACCTCAAAGTCGAGAAGATGCCCCGGGCCTACGTCCCGTCTGACGCGGCAGGAAAGGGCGATGCCGAGGACATCGTTGGCAAGACGACGACCGCGAAGCAGACGCCCGGCGCTCCAATCTCTCTGTCGACCATATCCGCCTCGTCCGCTCCGGGATCGCTGCCCACGGCCATCGCTGAAGGCCACCTCGGCCTCATGGTCGCCCTCGATACGGCCAGCGGCGCGTCACCCCTGATCGCGGTCGGGGACCAGGTTACCGTCCTGGGTGCAGTCTCGGGTAGCCAAGAGGTCACTGCGCTGTGCTCCAACGTCCGCGTGCTAGCAATCGACGGCAACCTTTCCGGGAACTCAGAAACTGGGTACGCGACCGTAACACTCGAGTTGACACCGGAGCAGGCCGAGGCGGTCGCGGGCGCGGAGAGAATCCACCTCGCCTCTCAGCCGCGCGTGATAGGGGGCGGAGATGCTCAATAAACACCTCTATTCCATCGAGCGCAAGCTCGTCGCTGCCGCCCGCGACGAGCTGACGGCCGCGACCCTTACGGGTGATGATCTCGCTCTGGAGCGTTCTAGGATCAGGGGCTGGTGCCTGAACGTGATAGACCAAGGCTACGGCGGACTTCGAACAGACGATATTGACAGTATTGTCTCCGCAGCGCTCGACGACCTGTTCGACATGGGCCCCCTGTCCGCCCTTCTCGATGACGGGACCGTGACGGAGATCATGGTCAACGCACCCGACGAGATCTATGTCGAGCGCGACGGTGTGATGGAGCGCGTCCTCGCGAGCTTCGCTGACGACGCGCATGTCCGATCGATCATAGACCGCATCTGCGAGGGAACCCATACGCGCTGCGATGACGCCTCCCCCATCGCCTCCTGCCTCCTGATCCGTCCGGGATCGCCGGCGGATCGCGCGCGCGTGCAGGTCGTTCTCAAGCCAATTTCGGTTGACCACCACACCATCAACATCAGACTCTTCCGCCGAGACACAGTGGACCCCGTGGCCCTCCGTGATTGCGGAACCTACGACCAGAAGATGATCGAATTCCTGGAGGCCCTCACACTTGGCCGCATGAATTGCGTGATCGCCGGCGGCACGGGCACGGGAAAGACGACCCTCCTGGGTGCCATGTCGACGTTCATCCCCCCCAGCCAACGCACCATCCTGCTCGAAGACGTCCCCGAGATCAAGCTGACCGGGCATCACATCCGCAAGCAGACCCGCGCCGCCAACACCGAGGGCAAGGGTGAGGTGACCATGTACGACCTAGTGCGAAGCTCCCTTCGAGAGCGGCCCGACCGCATCATCGTCGGCGAGTGCCGCGGGGCCGAGGCCTTCGAGATGCTGCAGGCCATGAACACAGGCCATGAGGGATCCTTCACCACCGTTCATGCGACGAGTCCGCGAGACACCATCATCCGACTCCGTTCCATGGTACAGATGTCCGGGGTATCCCTCTCCGCAGAGGACATCGTTGACATGATCTGCAGGGCAATAGACTTCGTCCTCTTCCTTCGCCGTTTCCCGGACGGCTCGCGCCGGCTCGTCGAAATCTCCGAGATAAGCGGACTGGAGGGATCAACCCCCATCCTGACGCCGCTCATGAAGTTTGAGCAGAACCCATGGGACGGCGTGAGTGTCTCCGGTCGCTTCGTCTCGACGGGCAACCGACCGAGCCCGGCCCATGTGGAGCGCTTCGATCAGCAGGGCGTCGAGCTCGATCAATGGTGGTGGTCACGATGATGGACACCCCCCTCTACCTTTTTCTCCCGCTGCTGCTCATCATGGGGGCGGCGCTCGCCCTCACCTGGCGCAGGTATCGATTGAGCGAGCTCTCCTCCGGAGAAAACCGCGAAGCGGGGCGACTTGGCGCCCTCCTGGAGCGCTATGCAGCGTTGACGGGAACATCCCTGACCGCCCACGAGCTGCTCATCGTCTGGACCTGCGCAGTGACGGTCGCCCTTTTCGCCGGCCTGATCCTCGGCAACGGACCGGCCTCCGTCGCACTCCTCGGCGTCTGCGGCCTCGCATCGGTCCCGGTCTGGGCGATCATTGCATCGCGATCGCGTCGGAGACGGTTCGAGGAGCAACTTGGCGAAACGCTTCCACTCATCGCTTCAACCATGCGAAGCGGCTCCAGTCTCGGCTCGGCCATTGCAACCGCAGCCACCTTCTCGCCCGAACCCCTCCGCGGAGAGCTCCAACGGTTCTCACGCGAGCGCGCGTCCGGTGCAAGCATGGCGGAGGCCCTGCATCATATGGCGGACCGCACCGCCTCTCGCGACCTCTCCCTATTTGCCACCGCAGTCGATTTGTCCCAACAGACTGGCGGATCCCTGGCGGATATCACCGACCGCGTCGCTGAGACCATCCGTTCGCGCGCGGAGCTTCGCGCGTTCGCGCGCTCCAGGACGTCGATGAACAGGACCTCGGCCAAGCTCATCGCCGCCCTCCCATTCGCCTTCGCCATCGGATTCTCGCTGTTCGATAGCTCCGCCATGGATTTCTATACCTCACCGACTGGCATCGTCGTCATCTTCGCCGCGTTCGCATGTGACATGGTCGGCTACGCGCTGATGTCCGTC